>JAUVPY010000291.1 GCA_030598425.1 Anaerolineae bacterium | reverse complement strand
TGTCGTCCTGGCGACAGTGATAGTGGGCATCATCTGGTTCGTTCGCCGCCGTAAGGCTAGGTAGCCAGCGTAACAGCTATCTTTCGCCGCTTTTGCCGCGCCCTGCCTTGGCAAAATGGATCGGCTGGTTGGCATCTCAGGTGGGCAGCGGTGCTTCTGGTTGGCAGCAGCGCGCCTACTCTGTAGTTGTGGCCATCGAGCAACGCATCGCATAATGGAGCAGATGCCCGACAACTTTGGGGGGTTTCTGAAGAGCTGACCGGCGTGAGTTATGCACGATTAGACGTAACTACTCAGGTGCAACGCACTTTCAGCCCGCTTTGGAGCCGGATCCGGTCAAGTAGCCGCTAAAATCGTGTAAACCAAGTGCGTTGCACCTTATGGCTGAGCAGTTACTTGATGCTATTGTATGAGCAAACGTATCATGAGGCAAAATGTCCGTACTTTTCTTGACGACTTTGGCAACCTCATGTATCATACTACTGACAAAGCCCGCCTCCTCCACGGACCGGCGGGCTTTGACAAGACGTACACTAGAGGGACATTTATGTTGGAAAAGCTGGCCGCCGTAGAGGCCCGTTACGAAGAACTGAATCGCTTGATGGCCGACCCCCAAGTCGCGACCAATCCCGACTTGCTGCGCGAGTACGGCCAGGAAACCGCCGAACTGGATGAACTGGTCCAGCTCTACCGTCGCTTTCGAGACGTTGGGCGCCAACTGGCCGAAACCCGCACCATGCTCGACGACGGCCTCGACGATGAGATGCTGGCCCTGGTAGAAGATGAGATCGCCGATCTGGAACAGCAAGAATCTGCGCTGACCGACCGGTTGCAGTGGCTGCTCCTGCCCAAAGATCCCAACGACGAAAAGAACGTCATCGTCGAGATTCGAGCTGGCACCGGTGGCGACGAAGCCGGCCTCTTCGGCGCCGACCTGTATCGTATGTACGGGCGCTATGCCGAAACGCAAGGCTGGAAAACCCAAGTGCTGAGCAGCAATTCCACCGGCATTGGCGGATTCAAGGAAGTCATCTTCGAGGTGCAGGGACGGGGCGCCTACTCGCACCTCAAGTTCGAGAGCGGCGTCCATCGTGTGCAGCGCGTGCCCGACACCGAAGCCAGCGGCCGCATCCACACCTCCACCGCGACCGTGGCCGTCTTGCCCGAGATGGAAGAGGTGGAAGTAGAAGTTGACCCCAACGACATCCGGTTTGACGTCTTCCGCTCGCAAGGGGCTGGTGGACAGTCGGTCAACACCACCGACTCGGCTGTCCGGCTCACACATTTGCCCACCGGTATGGTCGTCACCTGCCAGGACGAGCGTTCCCAACTCCAGAACCGCATACGCGCCATGGCCATTCTCCGCTCCCGTCTATATGAGATAAAACAGGAACGCCTGGTGGAAGAACAAGGCGCAACTCGTCGCTCGCAGGTTGGCAGCGGCGAACGAAGCGAAAAAATCCGCACCTACAATTTCCCCCAGAACCGGGTGACGGACCATCGAATCGGCTTCACCACCCACCGGCTCGAGGGTATCCTGGAAGGTGATTTGGACGAACTCATCCAGGCCCTTACCGAAGCCGATCAGGCAGCCAGGCTCAAGGAAATGGCGGCCGCGTGACGGACAATGCTTCACGCAACCCCTTAGCTCAAACCTTAGAACAGGCCTCCCAGATCTTAGCTGCTGCTGGTTGCGAGGCGCCTCGCCTGGACAGCGAGGTATTGTTGGCCCACGTCCTCGGTCGAGACCGGGCCTGGCTTTACGCCCATCCCGAATATGCTCTTTCTCCGACCCAATCGAGCGCTTACCAGTCCCTGGTATCCCGCCGCGCGCAGCGCGAGCCGGTCGCCTATCTCACCCGCCATAAAGAGTTTTACGCTCTGGATCTTTTCGTCACCCGCGATGTGCTCATCCCTCGTCCCGAAACCGAGGGGCTGGTCGAACGGGCGATCCAATGGGTGAAGACTTCATCCGTGCCGGGGACCATCCTTGACGTAGGGACCGGCAGCGGCGCTATCGCTGTGTCTCTGGCTGTGAATTTACCCCGGGCCCAGGTTATCGCGACTGATACCTCGCTCACCGCGCTGGCCGTCGCCCGGCACAACGCTGCCCATCACGGCGTCGCCAACCGCGTCCTTCCCCTTCAGGGTGATTTGCTGGCGCCGCTGAGCGGGCCGCTGGGCCTCGTCGTCGCCAACCCACCCTATCTCAGCCGGGCCGAGCTGGCCGGGGCCCCGCCCGAAGTGGCCCGCTGGGAGCCCCGCGCCGCTTTGGATGGTGGTCCTGACGGCTTGGACGTGATCCGTCGCTTGCTGGGCATGGCCTCAGGCCGGCTGGGACCCGGCGCTGCGCTGCTTGTGGAAATCGGCGCCGGCCAGGGATCAGACGTTCTCGGGCTGGCTCATCGCTACTTCCCCGGGGCAACTGTGGAGATCGCCAGGGACTATGCAGATCGTGATCGAATGCTCTTTGTCCGATTTGCCCAATAACTTGCCAAAGCCCCTGCCATGTGATAGAATATCGCCCGCATGCACCCAGCTATGTGGTGGACGGTAGACAGGGAACGGTAGAACCAGGGAGGGGGAAATCAGGTATTAGGGAATCAAGTGGTTGATTTCCTGAGACTTGGTTTTCCCATCCTCTTCTACAGTCTACCGTCCATATTTATGTAAGACGGGAAAGGAGACAGCGAGACTCCTATGCAGAGTAATGCTAATAAATCCTATACGCGCCCATTAGAATCGGCAGTTGAGAGTCCCCTGGGCGGCTTGATTATCTACGCTTTGATCGGTTTGTTGTTGGTGGTCATTATCCTGCTTCCGCCAATATCTGCCGCCGAGCGCATCCTCAGTTATGGCTACGCCGATATCCCGACCCAGGATGGTGGCTTTGTGACCGCTGAGGACGGAGCGCAGTTAATGATTCTTCCGGAGGGGATCGAAAGCAAAACCAGGATCAGATTTGTCACCATCCCCCGCAGCAGTTTCCTGGAAGGATCTGCCGGCAACGACCTGCTGAGAGCCGCCGAAAATATCCCCTTGTGGCTCATCATGAAGAGCCCTTACTACCAGGTCGAATTTCGCGGGCAAGAAGCTCCTACCAAAGTGATTGTTCGTATCCCTATGCCCGGCGATGCCGACCCCCTGCAAACCCTGGACTTGTACTCGTGGAACGGTCAGTCCTGGGTGTGGGTGCCTCACTTTATCCCGCCTGGTGACGACTTCATCGAGGCCCAGCTTGACTACTTGCCCCAGTCGGTCGTCGTGATGCAAAGCAAACCGCTCCAGCCCTCAGTCTCCGCAGATCTGTCGCAGGCGGCCGATGTGCCCGACCAGGCGCGAGACACCGTAGTAGAAGTCAATCCGCAAGGTCTCTATCTGGACGCCGAAGGTGCCATTCGTGGTGATCCTGGCACGCTGCTTCAGCCCGACCAGACTGCGACTTATCTTGTTGTTCCGACCCTGCGCAACTGGGAAGACGGTTCAGTGCGCAGCGACTTGATTGATAATATGCTCGTTGATAGCGCCGCCCGTCAAGAGCACATCCAGCGCATCGTCGAGATGGTGGTGCGCAACGCCTACCCTGGCATCGACATTGATTATCGAGGCGTCAACCCCGACCTGCGCAACGAATACACTGCTTTTGTCATCGAATTGGCGAATGCCCTGCACGAACAAGGCAAACAGCTTTCGGTGCGTGTTGAGCTGCCCGTGCAAATCGCCGCCGACCGTTGGGACACGGGCGTGTATGATTGGCGTGCCATTGGCGCCGTGGCCGACACGGTCAAGGTCCCAGTTCCCAGCGATCCCAACGCCTACATTCCTGGCGGCCAGATGGACAGAATGCTCCAGTGGGCCGTCGGTGAGGTCAACCGCTACAAGCTTCAGTTGCTTCTCTCCACGCGCAGCATTGAAGAGACCAACGGCCAACAGAAAGACGTACCCTATTCAGAGGCGCTGGCTCCCTTTGGCCAGGTTGCCGTGGAAGGGGGAAGCAGCATCGTCATCCCCGGACAGCAGGTGACCTTTATCCTGGCCGGGCTGCAGCAGTCCACCGGTATCCAGTTTGATCCAAGCAGCGGTACCTATTGGTTCGCCTACGTGGGCCCCGACGGACAGCAGCACACCGTGTGGCTGGAGAACGCGGCCAGCATTGCCCGAAAACTGCAATACGTGGCCGACTACAACCTGCGCGGTGTGGCCGTACAGAATCTGCTCGGCGAAGAGAACGACAGCCAGATCTGGGAGGTCATTCGCAAGTTCCTGAACCTGGTCATCCCGCCCGTCGAGAGCCAGTTCTCCGTGGTGTGGCAGGTGGAAAACCCGTCAGGCGATGTGTTGGATCAAGGTAGTACCGAGTTGACGGATCCCCACTATGCCTGGACCGCGCCGGAAGAGGGTGGCGAATACATTATCGCCGCTGCCATCTCCTCCGACGGAGGCGCCACCGGCACTGGCCGAGGCAGTGTGTCGGTCTTGGTTGCCTCGCCCACGCCGACCCCTACCCCCACGCCACCGCCTACGCCGACGCCTACGCCGGTGCCTCCTACGCCCACACCTGCGCCGCCGACGCCCACACCCGAGCCGGCACCGGCGGCCGAGCCTTCCGCCCCTGACGCTGCCCC
>JAUVPY010000155.1 GCA_030598425.1 Anaerolineae bacterium | reverse complement strand
GGACCAAACTGAAGGTCATCAGCGAATTTTGCTGCGCCGGTAACCTTTTCATGGGCGTCCAGGCGGGGCACACTCTTGCCGATGAGGTCGGGGGTCTTTTCGCTAGTCATCTCTTTGGTTGCCATAGCTTCCTCCAGCACAGGGGTAACGGGTTAATGGGTCAATGGGTTAACGAGTAACAGGGAACGAGGTGCAAGTCATCACGCATCACGTCTCACGAATCACCTCTCACTCATTCCTCAAAACTCATTAACCTGCCTTAGCTGCCGCTTCCTTTACTGCGTCGATTATCCGCAGATAGCCAGTGCAGCGGCACAGGTTGCCTACCAGTGCATCGCGGATCTCATAGTCGCTGGGATCAGGATTGCGGTCCAGCAGCGCCCGGGCCGAGATGAGGATGCCCGGCGTGCAAAAGCCGCATTGCACCCCGCCCTGCACGATGATGGCCTCTTGCACCGGGTCGAGCTGCCCGTCGTGGGCCAGGCCCTCAATCGTGGTGATCTCAGCCCGATCACACTCGACAGCCAGCACCATACAGCTATTCACCGGCTCGCCGTTCATCAGCACCGTACAAGCGCCACACTCGCCGGCCGCGCAGCCGTTTTTGGTGCCGGTTAACACCAACTTGTCGCGCAACATTTGGAGCAACGTCATACTGGACGGAACGTCAACCAGTTCAGTTTCACCGTTAACGGTAATAGTGATTCTATGAAGTGTCATATTGGCCTCCGCCTTAACCCTTAATCTGTTCCCAAACCTGCGTGACAGCTCTGCGCGTTAGGTTTCTAACCATCAACTCGCGATAGCGGGCGCTGCCGCGCACGTCATCGATGGGGGTGCAGGCTTCCATAGCGGCCCCGGCCGCCTCGGCGATGGTCGCTTCGCTGATTGGCCTGTCGGCCAGGATGGCCTCGGCTTGAGCCGGCACCAACGGTACTGGGGCCACTGAAGCCAAAGCCAGCCGGAAGCGATAGCCCGACGGGGCATCCTCGTCAGGGTAGCCCAAGGCTGTCACGCCGACGATCGCCAGGTCGCCAATGGCGTTGCGCCCCAACTTGACGTATTTGGCTTTGTAGCCTCTGGGTGAGATGGGGAAAGTGATGGCGGTGGCGATGTCCCCGGTTGCGAGGGTGGTTTGGCCGGGACCGACAAAGAACGTCGCCAGCGGCTCTTCGCGCTCGCCATCGACACCGTGGACACGCACGGTCCCGTTCAGCACCAGGCAGGCGCCGATGGTGTCGCCAGCCGGTGAAGCATTGCAGATGTTGCCGACGATGGTAGCCCGCGTCCGCAATTGGTAGCTGGCGACGGTGTGTGCTGCCTCGGCCAGCACCGGATAATGCTGGTTTACCTCGGGCGAGGCAATGACCCGGTTCATATTCACCGAGGCGCCGATGGTCAGACCTATGGCCGGGTCAAAGGTGATGTCGTTCATCCCGTCCAGGCCCTTGACATCCACGAGGAATCTTTCCTTCCAGAAGCCATCGCGCATGCGGACGAAAACATCCGTGCCGCCCATCAAGGGACGCGCCTCGCCGGCGTGCTCGGCCAGGAACTGGCTGGCTGCGGTCAGCGAGGTAAGCTTCACGTAATCGAAGTCAGGGAGTCCGGGCGTTGGGGTATGCACAATAGTTTGCCCTGCGGTTTCGGGCATATGCCACCTCCTTATCGAGTTTCGAGTTATGAGTTCCTGGTTATAGGCTCAGCATCCAACCAGCAGCAGCTTCAGGTCGTTGACATTGGTCCCGGTGGGGCAGGTGACCACCAGGTCACCTGTAGCTTCCAGCAACTTGAGGGCAGCGTGCATTCGTCGGCAGCCCTCGGCGTCCAGTCCGGCCGCCGCCGCTCGGCCCACAGTCTCCCCGTCGACCAAACCCCCGGCGGCCGCCGTCGTGCCGTCGGTTCCGTCCGTGTCCACCGACCCGACGACCAGATCGTCCCACCCGTCGATGGCCAGCGCCGCGCTCAGGGCAAACTCCTGATTGGAGCCACCTTCGCCGCACTCGCCGTGAATAGTGACGATGGTCTCACCACCAGCAATGAGGGCGCAAGGTGCCTCGAAGGTGCGGGCGGCATCCACAAAGGCGACGGCTTCGTCGTGGCTCTCCCCCTCCATCTCTGTGGTGAGGATGTGGGATTGATACCCCAGCTCCTCGGCGCGCCGGGCCGCCCCCATGCAGGCCGCGTCGCCGGGCACGACGATAAAGGAGTGGTAGGGATGTGTGAAGTGCTTGGGGGATTCGATCTCTGGGCCGCGTTCCAGGTGCGTCCCCACGGAGGCCGGGACCCGCTCCCACAGGTCGTACTTGTCCAGCACCCGCCAGGCGTCCTGGTAGGTGGAAGTGTCCGGGACTGTCGGCCCGGTGATATAGTCCAGAGGGTCGCCGGTCACGTCCGAGACAGTCAGGTTGATCAGCTCGGCCGGAAAGATCTCCGCCGCCAGCCGGCCGCCCTTTACGCAGGAGGCGTGCTTACGCACGGCGTTGATCTCGCGGATGGACGCGCCGCAGGTGAGCAGAATCTGGTTCAGCGCCTGTTTGTCAGCCAGCGTGATGCCATCGGCCGGCCAGACAAGCAGCGCCGAACTACCCCCGGTAACCGCCGCAAAGACCAGATCGCCCTGGCCAGCGCGGCGGGCCAGCCTGACCATCTCCTGAGCACCATGGTAGCTGTTCTCATCGGGCACGGGGTGAGCTGCTTCGATGATGCGGATCCGGCGTAGGCGATGGGCGGCTCCCCGCTTGAGCACCACCAGCCCATCGGTAATGCGCCCACCAAGCACCTCTTCCAGCGCCAACGCGATGGGCTGGGTGGCCTTGCCGGTGCCGACGACGTAGATGTGCTTCCAATCCCGCAAGTCATACTCAAGAGAGCCCACACAGAGACGGTCACCTTCCAACTTGAGCAGATTCATCGTAGCGGTGTAGGGGTCGGCCGCGTGGATGCCGTGCTCAATGATGTCCACAGCGTCCGCACGCAAGGCCTCTGGCCCGTGGTCCACCAGTCGGGCTCGATTCTGGATCTCCCACCCGCTATGCATCAGTTCACCCATTGTACAATTGACCGTTCTGTCCCGCTTCCGTCGTGCCCAACTTGTAGTTTGCGCGGAGCACAGGATCATCCCCGCCAGCGGAAGTCCCGACCGGCGTACACGGCTTGATCACCCAACTCCTCTTCAATACGCAATAACTGGTTGTACTTGCTGGTTCGCTCACCGCGCACCGGCGCACCGGTCTTGATCTGACCGGCGCTCAATGCTACAGTGAGATCGGCGATGATGGGGTCCTCCGTCTCTCCCGAGCGCTCCGAGACCTGGACGCCGTAACCGTGGCGGTAAGCCAGCTCGGCCACGTCCCATGCCTCCGTCAGTGTGCCGATCTGGTTAACTTTCCAGAGCACCGCATTGGCGGCCCCCATCTCGATCCCCTTGCGGACCCGCTCCGGATTGGTGACGAAAAGGTCGTCCCCGACCCACTGGACCCGTGGCAGCTCGGCCGTCAACTGGGCCCAGCCGTCGAAGTCATCCTCGTAGAGAGCGTCCTCCACCGAGACCAATTGATAGTCGGTGCATAGTTCCTTGTAGAGCGCGATCATGTCGTCGCGGCTCAGTTCCTCACCTGCCAGCCGATAGACCTGTTCTTCTGGATCGTAGAAGTGGGTGGCTGCCACGTCGAGGCCATAGACGACCAGGTCGGCGTAGCCAGCACGCTCCACGGCCTGGACGATGGCGTCAAGAGGCTCTCGCACTCCGGTCATAGGAGGGACAAAGCCGCCCTCATCACCGATGTTGACTGCAATCTTGCCGTACTTGGCGACGATTAGGTCGCGCAGCTCAAACATGACCTCGGTGCAGATCTGAAGCGCATGGGATAGGTTCTCGGCGCCAACGGGCATAATGATGAATTCCTGCACCTCCAGGTCGCCGGACGCATGCTTGCCGCCGTTGATCAGATTAAACAGCGGCGTAGGGATGACGCGGGCGGCGGGGTTCAGGTAGCGGTAAAGGGGATTGCCGGCCGCTGTCGCCGCCGCCTGCGCCAGCGCCAGTGAGACGCCGACGAGGGCGTTGGACCCCAGCTTGGACTTGTCCGGGGTGCCATCCAACTCCTGGCACATGAAGGCATCCAGCTCCCGCTGAAGCGTTGCGTCTTTCCCAACGAGAGCGGGCGCGATAACCTCGTTGATGTTGCGGACGGCAGCCCGCACACCCAGTCCACGGTAGCGCTCTCCCCCATCGCGGACTTCATGGGCTTCGTGGGTGCCGGTCGAAAGCCCGGCCGGAACCCCCGCCCGGCCCAGGACGCCGCTCTCCAAGGCGACATCCACCTCGACGGTGGGATACCCTCGGCAGTCAATGATCTCTCGCGCGTGCACGGAGCGAATCCTCGTCATAGTCACTGTTGGCTCTCCTGGTTCTTGATGCGTGAAAAGTGAAACGCAATGTGTGACCCTCGCGTTTCACGGTTTACGTTTAGCGCATAGAAAGGCGCCGTGCTTCTCTTCTATGCAGCTACCATTTCAATGGCTTCCTCCGGGCAGACTCCCTCGCACAGTCCACACCCGTCGCAAAGCTGAGGACTCACGCTGGCCAAATTACCCATCATAGTAATGGCCTGATAACCGCCCGAGGCACAGGCTTTAACGCACTTGCTACATCCTTCGCATTTCTCTTCATCCACCACGGCCAGCAATCTGAGAGACAGGTCCAAATCGGGGTAAGTCGCAATATTGGGCAGCGCCTTGCCCCGAATGTCAGCGAGCGAGTCGCAATTATTTCGGCCGAGATACTGCTCCAGTTTGCGGGTTAGCTTGTTGATAATCCCGTATCCCTGCCACATCGCAGCGGTGCAAATCTGCACCAGCGAGGCACCAACGGCCACGTATTCTGCGGCATCCTGCCAGGTGGCTATCCCTCCACAGCCAATCAAGGGGACATCCACGACCTGGGCGATACTTGCCACACAACGCAACGACACAGGCTTCAACCCTGGGCCGCTATAACCGCCGTAAATCCCGATGTTATCCACAGTGGGTAAAGGGCTGAAGGTCTCCAAATCAATTCCCGCCAGGCCCGACAGCGTGTTGGTGGCGGTGATCGCGTCGGCGCCAGCCTCCTTGGCGACACGAGCCAGCGAGACTATATCGGTGACATTCGGCGTCAGTTTCACGATGATGGGCAATTCTGTCGCGTCTTTCACCCAACCGACGACCTTCGCCAGTGAGTCGGGGTCCTGTCCCAACTGGGCCCCTTTGCCCTCAGCGATGTTCGGACAACTGACATTCAGCTCATAGGCATCGACCCAGATCTCGAAACGCGGGACAAGCGCCTGCCACTCCCCGGGGTCATTGCCGCCCATGATGCTGGCAATAATCGGTCGCGTGGGGTGAGCATCCCGAACGAGATCAAGGTCAGATTCCCAGCGCTCGAGGGTCATCTCAGTGATCACCTCGATGTTCACCATACCTGCTAACTGATCGCCTCGCTTCAGCACTTGCAGACGAGGGCTGGGAGGAGGGGTTGGATCCAGCGCGAGCGTCTTCAGGACTGCGCCACCCCAGCCGGCGTCGAAGGCATCTTTGATCATCGGTCCGTTGGCCGTTGGTGGTCCGGCCCCGAGGATATACGGATTGGGGAAGGTGATCCCAAGGAACTCAGTCTTCAACTTCGACATCGGTCCTACCCCCTAAAGTATGCGCCTTCCAACTCGAGAGGGTCTGTCCCAGATTTTGGGCGAGTTAGGTGCAACGCACTTGAAGCAGACCATCAGCTTGAGAATCACGCTTCGAGGTATGAGTTTCTGTTGTTTGAAACGTGCGGCGGAAGTGCGTTGCACCTAAAATTTGGGACACTCCCACTCGAGAGAAACTCGCCTCAACAATATACCCTAAGCCTAGTCTGACATCTCATACCGTTTGCGGCGGAGCAACTGCCCGGTTGGACGGGCAGCTACTAGGTCACCGTCCTGAGCCACCACCTCGCCGCGCAGGATCGTCATCGTATGTTTCCCAAGAACCTCGATCCCCTCATAAAGGCTGTGATCGGTTTGCGAATGCAGATGCGTGCTGTCAATCGTCGATCTGCCTTCCTCATCGTAGATAACCAAGTCGGCATCGCTCCCGACTGCGAGCACGCCCTTCCGGGGATAAAGGTTAAACACTCTAGCGGGGTTGGTAGCCATGGTTTCGACCAATCTCTCAATGGGGAAGCGCCCCGTACGAACGCCATAAGTGTAAATCACCTGCAGGCTCGTTTCTACACCAGATGCACCGCCGGGGACATTGCGGAAGTCTCCTTGTCCCTTGAGCTTCTGCTCGGATGTGTAGGGACAATGGTCGGTCGCTATTATCTGCAGGTCATCTGCGGCTACAGCACGCCACAAACCTGCACTATCCTCTTCCGTTCGGATCACCGGCGCCAAGACAAAGTGGTGTGCTTCTGGTTTCCCTGACCTGTATACATCATCAGTGAACATCAAGTAATGCGGGCACGTTTCAGCACTGATTGCCATGCCTTCCCGTCTGGCATTCGCTTTCATCTGTGTGGCTTGCCTGGTGTTGAAGTGCACGATGTGGATACGCGTGCCAATATGCTGGGCGTAAACGATGACCCGGTGCGTCGCTTCTTTGTCAGCCGCGCATGGATGGGCGTACGGGTAATAGGCTATTCC
>JAUVPY010000121.1 GCA_030598425.1 Anaerolineae bacterium | reverse complement strand
TGAACTTGTGGTCCAAAATTTTCCCAAAATCCGTATCGAAAACATAAACTATTCCTACGACGGCAAGCCGGCTCTGCGCGAGGTGACACTCGACGTGCCAGAGAACGCCATCACTGTCTTTTTCGGCCCGGCCGGCGGCGGCAAGACGACGCTGCTGCGACTTATCAACAGGCTGAATGATCTGGTGGGGGGAACCCAGATGTCGGGGCGCATACTGCTGGATGGGCGAGATGTAAATTCACCTGGCACTGATGCGATCAGTTTGCGACGACGGGTGGGCATGGTCTTTGCCTTGCCGTTGCCTCTGCCTGGCACCGTCCGGGAAAATGTCCTCTACGGCCCAAAGTTGGCTGGTGTGCGGAATCGGACCAGGCAAGAGGAAATCCTCCTACGCAGCCTGACTCAGGCTGCGCTGTGGGAAGAGGTGAAAGACCGCTTGGACGACCCTGCCCGCGCACTGTCGGGCGGCCAGCAGCAGCGGCTATGCATCGCCCGCAGCCTGGCCTTGGAGCCCGAAGTTCTTCTCCTTGACGAACCCACTTCTGGGCTGGATCCAATCTCCACGGGGAAGGTAGAAGAGTCTCTCTTCGAATTGAAGCAAGACTACACTATCGTTATTGTCCCTCACAGCGTTCAGCAGGCCGCGCGGGTAGCCGACTACGCGGCATTCTTTCTGATGGGCGACCTGATCGAACATCGGCCTGGCACTGATATTTTTACGGACCCTCATAAGCAGCGGACCGAAGACTACGTGACTGGTCGTTTCGGATAGAGACGAGAGATGTTAACCACCAATTCGCTCAATTCTGACATTACAGCCAAAGTAAGCGTAGAGAATCTTTTCTTCTATTACAGCAATCAGCCCGCCCTGTCGGATATCTCAATAGTCATCAGGGATCAGAAAATCACGGCGTTGATTGGGCCATCGGGGTGCGGTAAATCCACATTTCTGCGCTGTCTGAATCGGATGAATGATACGATCCCCGACATTCGCGTAGAAGGACGTGTGCTATTGGACGGGCAAGATATCTATGCCCCTGGCACCAACGTAGTCGATCTGCGGCAGCGGGTTGGAATGGTGTTCCAGCGCCCCAACCCTTTCCCGCAGTCTGTCTTCGACAATGTGGCTTTTGGCCCGCGTGTGCTGGGATTACACAGAACTGCGAACCTGGCGGACATCGTGGAGGAAAGCCTGCGCGGGGCAGCCCTGTGGGACGAGGTGAAAGACGATCTTGAGCAGGACGCCCTCAGTCTCTCGCTGGGCCAGCAACAGCGTTTATGTATCGCCCGTGTCATTGCCGTCAGACCTGAAGTCATCCTGATGGACGAACCATGTTCAGCTTTGGACCCGATCGCCACGTTGGAGGTTGAGGAATTGATGCAGAGGCTCAAGAAAGACTACTGCATCGCCATCGTCACTCACAATATGCAACAAGCGGCACGCGCATCTGACTGGACCGGCTTCTTCTGGCTAGGCGAACTGGTGGAGTTTGCTGCCACTCAGACCATCTTCACACATCCAAGCCAGAAACTGACGGAGAACTACATAACTGGGCGAGCAGGCTAACCGTGGGTCCTGGGATCGGTTGCAGGAGGATCAGTCATGACTGTACGTACGGCATTTGATCAAGAGTTGCAAGACCTGCGCGACAATGTGCTGCGATTAGGCAGTATGGTAGATACAGCAATCGGGCGCTCCATCCAGGCTCTCAAGGAACGTGACCAATCACTGGCCCAGCAAATCATCGCCGAGGACGAGGACATCAACGCATTGCGCTTCAAGATTGAAGGGGACTGTGTGCGTCTGATCGCCCGCCAGCAACCGGCCGCCCGTGATTTGCGTTTCATCGTGGCGGCGATGAACATCGTACTTGACCTGGAGCGTATGGGGGATCACGCGGCTGGCATCGCTACCATCGTCCTGCGTATGGGCGGCGAGCCTCCACTCAAGCCGCTGATTGATCTGCCGCGTATGGCTCAGATTGCGAGGGAGATGTTGCGTGCCAGTTTGGACGCCTTCATGTCCGAGAATGAGCAAGAGGCTATGGACGTCACCGGAAGAGACGAAGAAGTAGACCAACTTTTTAATAAGATTTTCCGTGAACTGATCACCTTTATGATTGAAGACCCACGCACAGTGACACGTGCGATGTATTTGATCTTCTGCGCTCACAATCTGGAACGGATAGCAGACCGGGTGACGAATATCTGCGAGCGTGTCGCTTTTGTTGCCACGGGGCGTATGGAGGAGATTCCCTCAGAGGCAGGCACAGAGACGGGGATTATTGGCTGATCTGCATGCATTTGAACTTGTATACAGGTGCCCGGCACGTTGTGACGTGCCGGGCACCTGTACTTAAGCTTCCAGCCGCAAGAAGTGAACCATTTGCTTCAGGATGGTACGCAGGTTAAGCTTGATGGGGTGTACGCGGTGGGTGATGGCGTAGCCCTTGAAGAGCTTGTGGATCCACCAATATAGCGCGTCAGTTGCTTTGTTGTGGGGCACCTTGATGACCAGACGGATAACAGGTTCCAGCCAGGGATACTCCACACCCAGGGCAAACCAGCGTTGTAAGTTTTCCATGTGGAGTTTCTCTTCAGAATCACGGATGATAATCGAGCTGTCCCACGCAATGGACCCGATGTCTTCAAAGCTGCCGGCCATTAGCTCGCTATCCACGGTGAACTCTCCCAGTTCCGTCGCCGGGTAGGGTTGGAAGAGGAAGGCGTGAGCGTATTTTACCCTGGCCTCAGCGTTGAGATGCATGGTAGCGAAATCGTCTTCCAGCGTGGCGGTCGGCAGGGCCAGAATATTGGTAGAGGTCAGATTGACACCAGCCTCGTCAAGCAGACGGCCTGCCTCAATGATGGTATCGCGTGGCATTTTTCGCTTGAGCAGTCCATTTCGAAGCTCATCATTGCCCGACTCAATACCCATACTCACGGTGTTGCAACCGCCCCGCTTGAGCAAGGCTACCTTCTCCGGTGTAATGAGATTGGCCCGGACGTTGCAGAAGAAGGGCAATCCCACCTCTTTTGGAAACCGCTCCGTGAATTCTTCGAGCCAGTCAACAAAAATAATGAATAGGTCATCGAGGAAAATGGCCTGCTCGATGGGGTAGCGCTCCTTCACCCACAACACCTCTTCGATAACCGAGTCGACGCTGCGCTGGTAGCCCCGCTTCTCTCGGCTGTAGATCTGGTACCAGGCGTGGTTAAAACAATACGTGCAGTTGTAGGGGCAACCCCGGCTGGCCATGAAGTGCTTGATGGGACTGATACGGGTGACCTCGTGCTTGTCGTAAATCAGGGACCGATCGGGCATAGGCAATTCACCCAACTTGCGGATAAGGGGGCGAACCGGGTTCTTCACGGTCTCGCCGTCTGCCTTGAACCACCAGTTGGGGAGGTCTGGATGAAAGCCGCCATTGCTCAATGCGTTGGCGAGGTCCACGACGGGTCCTTCGCCTTCCCCAACGCACACGCCGTCCACGCCAGGCTCTTCGACCATATCTGGAAAGAAAGTCGGGTGTGGCCCCCCAAATACCGACACCGGCTCCCGATCGCCCAGTGCGTTCTTGATCTTTCGGTTGAGCTCAAAGTAATAATGCTGCGAACCGGTCATTACGCTATAGCCCACGATGTCCGGCTGAAAATCCCTGGCAGACTTGACGGGATCCTCCTGAGCGGCGATCGTGAGTCCAACCTCATGTCCCGCCTCCTTGAGCACAGCAGACATAGACATGATACCCTGAGGTTCGTAGTCAACCTGCTTCTCTACCCAGAGGACACGTGCCATTCGCCTATTTCCTCCTCTCCCATCCGAGACTTATTTCGGAGTGAATCTGTCCGATTTATGACCGGCATTATAGCCCAATTTGTAGCCGCTGTCAACATTGCTGTTTGACTAGGTAGTGTTGACATTTGATTTAGCACCAGAGAGACATCATCAAACTCTGCGCTGGAGTCTCATAGGACAAGGACAGAATGTCAACACGGCCTAGCGTAGTACCCGTTCATCCCCCACCCGTTTGGTGATGCGCTGGTCATCCAGGTACTCGAGCAACGCCAGGGCGTATTTGCGGCTGGTGTCAAAGCCGTCTCTCACCTGTGCCACGTTCACGCTGCCATGCTCGGAGATGTAGTTCCTGATCCAGGCCACCAATTCTTCATAGGTTTCCTGCAACAGCAGCACATCGGGGCTGAGGCGTACCAATTGGCCAGTTTCGATCAAGGCCATCACCACATCTTCGCCAACCGCGGCCACGGAGTCTTTATAAGATGGGGTCGTGTATGGGGTACGCTGAAAGTCGCGCAGGAGGCGATCGATGGCCTCTTGCTGTTCAGGGCTGAATTGGACGCTATGCTCGGGTAGCCGAACGAAGTTCTCGCCTTCGACCAGCGCTCCCTCGGCGGCGGCGCGGGCCATAGCCTCGTTAAAAAGACGTGTCTCAAGCGTGAGACGACTCGTGAGTGCCTCGCGGGGCATTCCCTGGCGCAGGGGCCCGGCACGGTGAAATTCCGCCACCTCACCCGTAAGTCGACTTAGCAAAGCGGACCACCCAGCCGACGATACGACGTACTGTGAGCTGGAAGCCAGCGATTTGGGATCCTCTCCCGCCTGCGCTGGCACAGGTGCGAGCATATGAACCTGTTCTTCCCCCAGCAATTGATGCAAGGCTGCGGCGGCTGTTTCGAGCGGCAAACCCGCATCGGCGATGAGAGACCGGGCTGGCAGTGGGCCCCGCCGGTCAAGGGTCAAGAGCAGCAGGTCGGCGGGCGTGCCGTGAGCCAGCATCTCAAGCCGCTGAGTGACCTCCGGCCGGAAGCGCCGATGGCGACGGCGCGGGAGCGGGTCTACCACCACCCCACCCCCGACGGTCACCGATGGTGAAGGTTGGCGGACGATGAAGCGATCGCCCTTTACAAGAGGAACTCGCTCAGCCAGGCGAAGCTGTACCCAACCGCTCTGACCCGGGGCAAGGCTACGAGCGCCCAACAGCCGGGCGCGGGCCATCACTTCAGCCGCGCCGCTGTAGAACTCCACCTCCTGGTTGTGCCGCAGTGCGCGGGGGGCGTCGCCCAGATAGTCAAGCCGCACGTCCACAAGTTGCGTGGGCTCAAGCCAGCCGGGAACGGTGATCACGTCGCCCCGTTTCAGCTCATCTTTGCTCACACCGGTGAGGTTAATGGCGACCCGGCTGGCAGGCACGGCCACGTCGATCTTGTGCTTATGCGTTTGTAGGCCGCGGATGCGGGCCTTGAGGCCAGCCGGCAAGATCTCCACCTCCTGGCCCACGCGCAGGTCCCCCTCACTCAGCGTGCCGGTGACGACGGTGCCAAAACCAGCCACGGTAAACACCCGGTCCACGGGAAGTCGGGGGCGTCCCCGGTCCACGCGCAACGGAATCTCGGCCAGCACCTGGTCAATTGTCTCGAGTAGATGGTCGAGACCCCGGCCCGTTGTGGCTGAGACGGGCACAATGGGAGCCCCCTCAAGGATAGTGCCCTCTACCACTTCCATCACCTCGGCCTCCACCAACTCGATCCACTCTTCGCTCTCTGCCAGATCCACCTTGGTGAGAGCGACGATGCCGGCGGGGACTCTGAGGAGGTTGAGGATGGCTAAGTGCTCCCGGGTCTGGGGCATCACGCTCTCGTCAGCGGCGATGATAAAAAGGACGGCTTCAATGCCGCCCACGCCAGCCAGCATATTCTTGATAAAATCCTGATGACCGGGCACATCAACTACTCCCAACTGCTCGCCAGACGGCAGTGTGAGCCAGGCGAAGCCCAGATCAATGGTCATCTCACGTTCTTTTTCCTCTTTGAGACGGTCAGGATCAATCCCGGTGAGC
The DNA here is from genome assembly GCA_030598425.1 of Anaerolineae bacterium. GTDB lineage: Bacteria > Chloroflexota > Anaerolineae > 4572-78 > NAK82 > JAUVPY01. Next base: position 1,323 of record JAUVPY010000121.1, on the reverse strand, counting down.
GCCTTAACAAGCGTTGATTTGCCGTGGTCAACGTGACCCGCAGTACCGATAACGCGCACAACTACTCCTGCTCCACTGTATCTTCAAAACGCGTCTGCCAGTCGCGAGCCGCCATAGCACGCATTTGAGCATCCTCTTCAGCCATTCTCAGCAGCAATTGAAGCCGCGTTGCGTTGTCTTGAGTCTGCTTCTCTAGACCATTGATCCTTTCGGGAAGTTCGGCGAGGGCCTTATCATATTCGTTCCACTGATGATCCCATTCCATTGTGTGTTTCTTCCAGCGTCGCTCTTCTTGGACCTGCCACTCCTCGAGCTGGGTCCTTTGGCGGTTTTCCCCCAATCGCTGGAGTTCGGCCATTTCGTGCTGCTGGCGTTGAATCCGCTCCTCGAACTCTTGCAGTTCTTCCGTAGCTTTCTTGATACGATGGTGCTGCTCAGCATAGCGCTCCATCTGCTGGCCAAATTCTTCCATCCGTTGCCGGTGTACTTCGGCCTCTTGGATCCAGTTCTTCATCTGGCGTTCGCGCTGCGCATCCTGAAACTGTATTCTCTCCAGTTCTTTGCTTTGTTGCTGGCGCATCTCATCGATGCCGGATCTCAGTTCGCCAATGCGAGGCGGAAACTGCTCCAGTTGCTGAATCCTGGAAACCTGCATTTCAATCTTCTTTAACAAATCAGCGGTCTGAGCCTGCAATTGGGCAATGCGCTTGTTGTCCTGGTGACGTTGTTCTTCCAGATAGACGATGCCGCGGGATCGTTCGTCCTGACCTTTGTTGGTGTCTAATATCTGCTGCTGTAGTCGGGCGATTGACTCCCCCAGGCGCTGTATGTCAGCGCGACACGAGACCAACTCTTCATCGTAGGGGCGGAACGTCTCAATTTCCTTGCGAAACTCATTGATGGCTTGGGTCACATTATCAATCTCAACCTGGCGCACCCGGTCACTGTCTCGCATCGCCTGCTGGCGTTGTGTTTCGCTTCTTTCCAGAAGCGCATTGATCTCCTGTTTAAACCGCCCGAAGTAGTCTTCAATTTGAGCCACCTGGTCAACGTGGGCGCGAAATGCGGACAGTTCGGTTTCCAGTTCAGCAACGCGGTTCGCCTGTTCCTCACGCTCCTTGACCAGCGTTTCCACCCGTTGTTCGAGTTGGTGTAGCTGGGCACGATCTCGCTGGTGCTCTTTGTCGAGCCAGGTGACCATCTGTGATAGTTGGCTATGTTCCATGGAACATCGTCTCCTTGGAGAAACTATCCTTCTTTGAGGGGCTGGATCATGAACTGCTGACCTTCAGTTCGTAATCCCAAGTCCGAAATACCTTGCTC
>JAUVPY010000219.1 GCA_030598425.1 Anaerolineae bacterium | reverse complement strand
CCCGGCAGCCGAGGAAATCGGCGGCTGTGATGCGATCATCTTTGATGCTGACCAGGATCCAGCCCGGCTGGGTCAGCAGCTCCTGACCTGGGCCGAAGAGAATCCGGTCCATCGCCTGCGCCGTCGGGTGCGTCAATACTATTCCTGGGACAGCATCTTCCAACGAGACATCAAACCTCTACTGGACGGAGGCAGCTAGGCATAATGCTGCGTATGTCCGAAAATCTGAACGAGACTCTGGCCCAGGCCAGGCGTCTATGGCTTTTCCTGGATTACGATGGCACGTTGGCTGACTTTGCTCCCACGCCGGAACACGTCGATCCCGATCCAGAGCTTGTAGACTTGCTTACCAGGCTTGCCCGGCATTCGCGACTTCGCATTAGTGTGATCAGTGGCCGACGACTGAGCCACGTTCGGTCGCTGGTGCCAGTACCCGGTGTGCTGCTGGCTGGTACCTATGGCGTCGAGATGCAGACACCAGAGGGGGAGCAGAGCAACCGGGTAGTGTACGAAACCATCCGCCCGGCGTTGGATGCCCTCAAGCCGCGCTGGGAACAATTAATGGCCGGTCGTGAGGGCTTCTTTCTGGAGGACAAAGGTTGGGCGTTGGCCCTCCACGCGCGCTTCGCGGCTGAGGACGAGGCCGAAAGGGTGTTGGACGGGGCTCGTCAGATGGCGACCGAGGTGGCGTCTTTAGGCCCCTTCCGCCTGCTGGGTGGGCATAAGTTTCTGGAGATTGGACCTACCTTGGCGCACAAAGGGCGAACGGTGGAGTATTTGTTGGAGCGCTATCCTTGGCCTGGTGCGTTGCCCGTCTACGCGGGCGATGACGACAAAGATGAGGAGGCATTTGGTGTGATCAAAGCACACGGAGGAATCGCCATTCTGGTGTCCAGGGAACCCAGCCATACGCAGGCAGATTGTCGCCTGGAATCACCCCAGGCCGTGCGCCAATGGCTTGAAGCGCTGCGATGATGTAGAAATGATGTCTGTCATCCTGACAGAGCACTCAGTAAGTGATACGATGGCAGACAGTTAAGATACGACAGATCCTGTGCGGGATTCTGATGCGCGGCTATACTAAAACAAGGAGGTCGCGGTATGGCGAAAGAATTTAAGATCACCTATGCCACTATGTCGGCTGATAACGAGGAGTTGCAGTCGGCCTACGACGAGGCGATCGACCGCGTTAAGGCTGGGTGGTTGGGCACGGAAGTCCCCATGTTCATAAATGGGGAAAAGGCCTATGCCGAAGAGAAGTTCGAGAGCTACAGCCCCATCAACACCGAAGTGCATCTGTGCACTGCCCAGAAGGGGACGGTGGAGCAGGCCCAGGCAGCTCTCGCGGCTGCCAGAGCTGCATTCCCTGGTTGGTGTGAGACTCCCTGGCAAGAGCGCGTGGCTTTCATCCGGGCTATCGCCGAGAAGATCAGCGACAATAGCTTTGATCTGAGCGCGTTGATGATCCAAGAGGTGGGCAAAAGTCGACTCGAGGCACTTGGTGAAGTGGAGGAGACTGCAGACCTGCTACGTTATTATGCCGACTCGATGGAGAAGAATAGCGGCTTTGTCAATGAGCTGGGCAAGCTAAATCCCGATGATCCCAAGGAAAAGAACTTCAGCGTGCTTCGCCCCTATGGCGTGTGGGCGGTGATATCCCCGTTTAACTTCCCGATGGCCCTCTCAGCGGCACCCATCGCCGCTGCCCTGGTGACGGGGAACACAGTCGTCTTCAAAGGCTCTTCAGACACCCCTTACAATGGCTGGAAGACGGCTGAACTCTTCGCCGAACCTGGTTTGCCAGCCGGGGTGTTTAACTACGTCAGCGGGCCTGGTGGCACTGTGGGGCAGGAGTTATTGGACAATCCTGGCATCGACGGCTGGACTTTTACCGGCTCGTATGATGTGGGAATGATGGTCTACGGTACGGCGGCCCATGGGGCATACCCTCGCCCGGCTATTATCGAAATGGGGGGTAAGAATCCCACCGTTGTCTCCAGCACCGCCGACTTGAACCGGGCGGCGACCGGTGTGATGCGGGCAGCCTTTGGCATGGACGGCCAGAAGTGTTCAGCCTGCTCGCGCGTGTACGTTCAAGAGGATGTGTACGATGAGTTCAAGGCCAAGCTGTTGGAGATGACTCGTGCCGCGAAAGTCGCTGATCCGACTCGCCGCGACGCTTTTATGGGCACCGTCATCAACAAGAAGGCCTACGAAGACTACCAACGCTTCATGGAAATGGCGCGAGCCGATGGTGAGGTTTTGGTCGGCGGAGGCGTATTAACCGAAGGGGAATTCTCCAAAGGTTACTTTGTCGAGCCAGCTATCGTCGAGGGGCTGCCCGAGGATCACGAATTGGCAAGAACGGAGCTGTTCCTGCCTATTCTGCACATTGCAAAAACCAAAACGTTGGAGGAGGCTATGGAGAAGGCGAATGATACGGTGTATGGCTTGACCGCTGGCTTCTTCGGCGAGGAAACCGATTGGTTCTTCGAGAACATCCAGGCCGGTACCACCTATGCCAATCGGGCGGCCGGAGCGACGACCGGGGCTTGGCCCGGCGTGCAAGTGTTCGGTGGCTGGAAGGGGAGTGGCTCCAGCGGAAAGGGCATCGGTGGGCTCTACACGTTAGCGCTATATATGCACGAGCAGAGCCGGACGGTTATTGGATAACAAGGCGATAACTGTCGATTGGGGCGTAATGCAGTAGAGGCGCAGGGTCACGGGGGCTGAAATCCCTGTGACCCTGTTTTGTTCCAAAAGGAGTCACAACGCGGTGAGCAAAGTCACTACGATGAAAGATGCCATCGCCCAGCTGGTGCGTGATGGCGATACGGTTGCTATTGAAGGCTTCACCCACCTCATCTGTTTCGCTGCTGGCCACGAGATCATTCGCCAGGGGAAGCGTGACCTCATCCTTTGTCGTCTTACCCCTGACCTGATATATGACCAGATGATCGCCGCAGGATGCGCCAGCAAACTCGTCTTCTCTTATCTGGGCAACCCCGGCGTTGGGTCGCTTCACGCGGTGCGCCGAGCCGTAGAGAAAGGAATCCCTGCTCCATTGGAGGTGGAGGAGTATTCACACTTTGGCTTGGTAGGGCGGTTTATCGCTGGTGCAGCGAAGCTCCCCTTTTATCCAGTGCGGACCTTTGCTGGCTCCGACTTGCCCTCGGCTAACCCGCGCATCAGGCAGGTGGCGGATCCCTACGGCGATGGTCAGGTCTACGTCGTTCCGCCACTCAACCCTGATGTAACAGTTGTGCACGTTCAGCGCGCCGATGAAAAAGGGAATGCACACATCTGGGGGCTGACGGGTATGCAGGCTGAGGCCGCATTCGCCGCCGTGCGCGTCATCGTCGTGGCTGAGGAAATTGTGGACGAGGCGGTCGTCCGCGCCGATCCTAACCGTACCGTCATACCTGGCCTCATCGTGGACGCGGTGGTCCATGAGCCGTACGGCGCGCATCCATCCTATGCCCAGGGCTATTACGATCGAGATACCCAGTTCTACCTGGCCTGGGATCCTATCTCCCGCGATCACCAGGCACTGTCGGCCTGGCTTGACGAATGGGTCCATGGGTTGTCGGGGCGGGCCGACTATGTGGAGAAGATGGGAGCCCAGGCGTGGGACAAGCTTCAACCCGGCGACGCCTGGAGCGGCCAGGTAAACTACGGGCAGTACCGATAGATCGATGGGAGCGTGATTGACATGGCCGATTATTCGGCATCTGAGATGATGATCGTCGCCTCAGCGCGAGAGTTGGTCGATGCCCGCGTGGTCTTTGTGGGAATCGGTCTGCCCAACATCGCCTGCAACCTGGCTCAGCGTACCGTGGCCCCTGAACTGGAACTGGTCTACGAGGCGGGCGTCTATGGGGCACGGCCCAGCCGGTTGCCACTATCTATCGGTGACCCGTGTCTGGTGACCGGCGCCATGTCGGTGGTGCCCATGTCACAGCTATTCCAGTATTATTTGCAAGGCGGCCTGATTGACATTGGGTTCCTGGGTGCGGCCCAGATCGATCGCTACGGTAACCTGAACACGACCGTTATCGGTCCATACCATGGGCCAAAAGTCCGTCTGCCGGGTAGTGGTGGGGCCTGCGAAATCGCCTTGCTGGCGCGCAAAGTGCTCATTATCGCCCGGCTCAACCGGCGTACCTTTGTGGAGCGGCTGGATTTTGTCACCAGCCCGGGTCATCTCAGCGGCGACGACTCCCGCTCCCGCCTGGGTGATTACGGTCAGGGACCGACGGCCGTCATTACCGATATGGGCATCCTACGCTTTGATGAGAAGACCCGCGAGATGGTGCTTGCCTCCTTGCATCCTGGCTGCAGCGTCGAAGCAGTACAGGAGCAGGTGGGGTGGCCCCTGCAGGTGGCCGATGACCTGACGGAGACTGAGCCGCCAACGCCTGACCAACTGCGCATTATGCGCGAGGACCTTGACCCTACAGGTCGCTATCGCCAATGAAGGCGGCAGAGTATGTACAAAAAGATCTTGGTGCCGTTAGATGGCTCGAAGCTAGCAGCCGACTTATGAAAACGATCCTTGTTCTGCGCCATGGCAAATCAGATTGGAGCGATCCATATCAAGCTGATTTTGACCGGCCACTGGCCAAACGTGGCCGCAAGGATGCGCCTCGCATGGGCGAGGTGTTAGCGCTGTTTCAATGCGTGCCAGATAGGATTCTATCCTCTCCGGCCTTGCGAGCCAGGCAGACGGCGGACCTGGCGGCCGAGGCGTGTGGCTATAGGAGATCGATTCATTGGGAGGACGCTTTCTATGGCGGCGGCAGCCACGACCTAATCGCGGCCTTGCAGCGCTTGCCCGATACGGTGGAGCGGCCGATGCTGATCGGTCACAATCCAACCCTTGAAGAAACGGTCGCTTTGCTGCTTGGCCGGGGTGGGGTGGGCTGGAATGAGGAGTTTGCCATTCGACTTCCAACTGCAGGGCTGGTTTGCATCGACGCAGGCGTCGTCGATTGGGCGGATTTGGAACCGGGCGACGGCACCTTGCGCTGGTTCTTGATCCCAAGATTGGTCAAAGCCATCCAGTAAATGGTCGATCAGATTTTTCGTCTTGCAGATTGGCCTGAGTAGGGGTAAAATAAAATACTTTTGGCCTAGGTAGTGTTGACAATTGAGTTAACACCTGAGGGACTTCATCAGGCTCTTCGCTGGAGCCTCAGAGGGCAAGGACAAAATGTCAACACGGCCTAGCCGCAAGCGAGCAAATAGACGTCGCAGTGTCTTCATCCGCACCTGAACTACGGGAGGACGAAGTACAATGACCAAGAAGAAGCAGCAAAAAGCCAAGGAGCTGGTACCCGATAAGACGATTGACCTGAATGATCCCAGCCTCTACATCAATCGCGAACTGAGCTGGCTACAGTTCAATCGCCGAGTCTTGGAGGAGGCGCTGGATGAGCGCCATCCCCTGTTGGAACGGGTCAAGTTCCTCGCCAT
>JAUVPY010000089.1 GCA_030598425.1 Anaerolineae bacterium | reverse complement strand
GGGTGGCAGTTGGCCTTGCAGCCCTTCTTCAGCCCACGTCATTTCCGCCTGCTGATCATCGTCAGTCATGGCCAAATACGCGGCTTGCAATTCAGCCAACTTTTCGCCGGGCTGTGAGTCGGGAGCGGTGATCGTGACCAACACCCGCTGGCCGGTTTTTGCCGGCACGGGCGTCTTTAACTCGAGATGCGTAGGACTGACCACTGTTGCTTCTATTACGTTCATTTCGCCTCCGACAACAGTCTACCACACTTTACGGATTGGGCAAGGTAAAGCCCCCAGGTTGTGGACGTTATGCAAAGCAGTCTCTGCACGGCGTCCGTCATCAGACATCACGAGTAGGCGGTGGGCAATCGAATTGCCCTGGAGGATCTTTGTTAATAGTTTCGTAACATTTGGTTAATGCTGGGCTAAGATTCTTCGATTAAGCTTGGGGTACAAACAAAAACCCCCGCACGTGATTGGTTGAGACGATAGTATTGGGGAAGTGACCATAGGTTTGGGATGTGTTGAAGTATAGTTGCGCGTGCGGGGGTTTTTATTGGCAGCCTTCGATTTCTGTCGCCTGCGTGGTTCCTCCTTTCTTGGGAAGGCAAGGGTTTTATCCCTTGCCTTCTCCTATTTCAACATCTGCAACCAGCGATATCCATACCGCTCTAGCTCCAGCCGATATGGGGTGGTGGCGATGACGGCCAGTCTCTCCCCCGTGAACAAGTCAATGGGTTGGGCATCGGCCCAGGTGGCCAGCTCCAGTTCGACCGACTGAGAATCCGGGGATAGGTTGTTGACGATCAGGAGCGTCTCATCGTCGTAGGTGCGTGTGTAGGCCAGCACGGCTCGATTGGCCGGCTCCAGAAGGTGAACCTCGCCTCGGCCAAAGGCGGGGTGTGCCTTGCGGACCTGAATCATCTCACGCATCCGGTTCAGTAACGAACCGGGGTTCGCGCGCTGAGCTTCGACGTTGATCTGCCGATAACCGTAGGTGTCGTCATCTATCACCGGGCAGTAAAGACGCGCCGGGGCGGCCGACGAAAATCCGGCGTTGGGCGCGTCGGACCACTGCATCGGCGTGCGCACGCCATCCCGATCCTCCAGCCAGATGTCGTCGCCCATTCCTATTTCGTCGCCGTAGTAGATGACGGGCGAACCGACCAGAGTGAACAGCAGCGAATTCGCCAAGTCGATACGCGCCCGGTCGTTGCCCAGCAAAGGGGCCAGTCGGCGCCGGATGCCTTGGTTCAGCCGCATGCGTAGTTCCGGCGCGTAAAAGTCCCACATGAACTCCCGCTCTTCGTCGGTGACCATCTCCAGTGTCAGCTCATCGTGATTGCGCAGGAACGTGGCCCACTGGCACACGTCGGGGATGGGCGGCGTGCGCGCCAGAATCTCCAGGATTGGGCCCCGGTCGGCGCGGGCCAGGGCCATGTAGACGCGCGGCATGAGGGGGAAGTGAAAGTTCATATGGAACTCGTCGCCGTCTCCCAGGTAGGGGCGCACGTCTTCAGGCCACTGGTTCGCCTCGGAGAGGAGCATAGTGCCGGGGGCGTGCTCGTCCACAAAGGCACGCAGCCGCTTTAAGTAGGCGTGGGTTTCGGGCAAGTTCTCGCAATTGGTCCCCTCGCGCTCGTAGAGGTAGGGCACAGCGTCCACCCGAAAGCCGTCCACGCCCAGATCCACCCAAAAGCGGAACACGTTTAACATCTCCTGTTGGACAGCCGGGTGGTCGTAGTTCAGGTCAGGCTGGTGATTAAAAAAGCGGTGCCAATAATAAGCCTTCCGCACCCGGTCCCAGGTCCAGTTGGAATCCTCGTAATCGAGAAAGATGATGCGGGCTTCTTGATAACGTTCGTCCGTGGGACTCCAGACGTACCAGTCGCGGTATTTGTCGTGCTCGGGGTGAGATGGATCGCGGGAAGCCTGGAACCAGGGATGCTGGTCGGAAGTGTGGTTGGGAATCGTGTCGGTGATGACGCGCAGGCCGCGTTGATGGGCCCCGTCTACCAGCCTTCGCAGGTCGTCCACAGCCCCGTAATCGGGATGGATGCTGTAAAAGTCGGACACGTCATAGCCGTCGTCGCGCAGCGGGGATGGATAGAAGGGCAACAGCCACAGGCAATCCACGCCCAAATCCTGCAAATAGTCGAGCCTGTCCGTCAGTCCTCGCAGATCGCCAATGCCATCGCCATCGCCGTCGGCAAAGGCGCGGGCAAAGACTTCGTAATAGACGGCGTCCTTGTACCAATCGTTTATCATGCTTCTGGCTCTCGGGTTAGGATGCTACCAAAGTCGGGGGCGACGATCACTTGAGCCAACGCCTGGTGCTGAGAGATGATCTGGTGCTCCCGCTCCAGCACATCCTGGATAAATGGTTCCCATCTGTCTCTGGCGCGGCGCTTGCGCGCCTCCAGTGTCTGGTGATAGTCGCGATCGATGAACACCCGGAAATCGGAGAACTGGAGGAGAGAGGTATAAGTTCCCTCGGCGACCAGGGCTCCCAGGTCGTTTGTGTCCATTTCCTCGGTAGTGATGCGGTCCTCATCATAAACAACCAGGGGTTTGTAGATGGGGTTCTCACCTCGCTTAAAGGAGCGAAGATTGGAATCGAGAAAGTCGAGTTTTACTTCGTAGGGGCCAACCTGTTCCAGGTTGCGGCGGCGCATCTCGTGATTGGTTTTGGGCGGGAAGACGAAGTAGTCGTCCTGTTGGAGAATACCTGTCTTGAGGCCCTCTTGAGTCAGCAGCCGGGCAATTTCGGAGGCTAACTCTGACTTACCGGACCCTGATTCGCCGGCCACCGTGATGGCGAACTTTTCCCTGAGGCGATCCTTCAGTAGGTCGCAAATCTCGAGGGCCCGGTCGGTGTGATGCTTTTCGATGACCAGTTTGTCTCCAATCATTTGTTCGAGTCTCCCGCGGTTTCTTTGAAATAGAGCGCCCCCAGGTCAGCCAGCGGGATGTCGTTTTCCGGTGTGGGGTACCCGAAGTATTCGGGGATGGCGAGCTTGCCTGGGCGCGCTGGCTCCCGGACTAGATCTTTGAGTACGCCCAAATAGCCCTCTGCAGTGCGCTCCCAAGTGTAACGTGAGAGTACGCGCTGCATCCCGGCCCCCTGAAAGTGCGTCCAGGACTCTTCGGACCCCAGGACACGCAGCAGACCCTGGGCGATGTCATCCGAGTCGGAGGGATCGACCAGCACACCAAACTCGCGCTCGCCCTCTTGCAGGCTCTCCGATGGGCCGCCATTTTTGGTAACCACTGCCGGTAGGCCGCAGCTAATGGCTTCCAGAGGCGCCAGACCGAAGGGTTCATACAGGGCAGTAAGGGCGAAGACCGAGTGACACCGCGCCAGATAGCGATAAGCGGCGGCCAGTTCTGGTTGGCTGTTCAACGGGAAGGCAGTCACTTTGCCCCACAGGTTGTGAGATGTCATCAAAGTGGTGATTTCGTCCATGATGGCCTTTTCGCCAGGGCTCAATGTCTCGTATTGGCGTAGCGGATCGTCCAGGCCACGCACGACGATCGCCAGGTTGGCGCTGGCCTGCAGATCCTGGCTACGGGCGAAGGCCTGTACCAAGCCAACGTGGTTCTTCTTGGTATCCAGTCGACTGGAGGCCACCGCCATAGGGAGTTCTTGGCGCCCGTCAGCGATGTCACGCTCAAGCGCCGCTTGGATGCGACGCTGTATGACAGCATCCTCTGCCGACGGAGCCGGGGAGAACACGTGCCGGTTGACACCTGGGGGAATGACGGCGAAGTGGGCACTATCCCCGGGGTCTACCGCGCCGTGGTAGGCGGGATGGGCATATTGTTCCATGCGCTCCTGGGTGGTCGAGGTGATGATCCGCCCGGCGTGGTTCATACTGACTCGCTCAGCGAAAATACGTCGTGCAAAGTGAAAGCGGGCATCAATTTCGGCCAAGTTCTCGGGAGTAACCCTCAATTTGTCCATCTTCTGTGCGCCCAGCGAGTGGCCGGTAAAAGTGAAGGGAACGCCCGCCTCTTTTTGCAGAAGCGCACCTGATAGGCCGCCGTCGGCGTAATGGGCGGTGAACGCACCGGGCACTTTTCCCTCGCCCTGGTAAAAGGCCAGGATATTTGGCACCCAGTCCGAGCCCAGATGCGGCCATAGCTCTTCCTTAGGAAGAAAAGCGCTGGGACCACAGGGCAGGCGTAGGATACGCACATTCTCGACCCCCGGATAGCGACCCAGAGGGGCTTTGAACTCCGGCCAGTCAGGGTCGATGATACGACGGGTGAGAATGTCCACCTGATGACCAAGCGCGGCCATAGCAATGGCCACCTCCTTCACGTAGACCAGTTGCCCGCCGAAATCAGGATGCTCGGTCCAATAGCTGTCTTTGGGGTCAAAGTTCCCTTGTGGATTGAGAAACGCGATGTGCAAGTCGGGCTCCTCTTAAAACCGCCTGAAAAGTGTCTCACTAGCAGTCTGTCGGAGAGAGCGATTTTGCCAGACTTCGGAAGTTTTAGACGATGATTTTGCCGCCAAATTGGCTGGATACTACACGTAACTATGCTGGCAGAGATCTGTCGGAAACTTCCGAAGTCTTTCTCCGATAAGCTGCTAGATGTTGATCCCGTTGTGTTTGATGACCTCACTGAACCAATACGCGCTCTGCTTGGGGATGCGCTTTCCCGTCTCATACTCCACGCGTACCAGACCAAAACGTGGCCCGTAACCCATAGACCACTCAAAATTGTCCATCAGGCTCCAAACGTAATAGCCCCCCAGGTTGACGCCAGCGTCAATGGCCTCGAGGGCGGCTTGCAGGTGGGCGCTCAGATAATTAACTCGACCCCTATCGGCGACGAAGCCCGTCTCGTCGGGTATATCATGGAGGGCGCAGCCGTTCTCGGCGATGAAGACTTTTAGATCACCGCATCTATCTTTCACATCAATCAGCGTGGCTGTTAGACCGGGTGGGTTGATGCCCCAGCCCATCTCGGTTTGGCCCCAACCCAGCGCCGGAAGCGGGCCTAATTCCGCTTTGAGCAACGTGCCATTGATGGCGTGGGACACCGTGTGAGTCCTGTAATAATCCACACCTAAGAAGTCAATGGGCTGCCCGATCAGGTCTAGATCTCCCGCCAGCACCCGTGGTTGGTGCGGGCCAATCCAATCAAAAAGCATCTCCGGATAATGTCCGTTAAAAAGAGGGTCCAGAAACAGGCTTGCGCTCTCTTCGTAGACACGTTGGTATGCAGCTCGATCCGCCTCGCGCTCACTGGCGGGTTCATAGCCTTCTAAATTCAAGACGATACCGATTTCTCCCTTATAGCCTCCCTGGCGGAAGAGTTGGACCGTCACCCCGTGTGAAAGCAACAGATGGTGGACCACCTGATAAGCCTTGGAATAGTCGCAGAGACCGGGTGCGTGGACGCCTGTAGCGTATCCAAGGAAGGCAACCACCCAGGGCTCGTTATGGGTCATCCACGTTGTTACACGGTCGCCCAGCCTGTCGAACACAACCCGGGCATAGTCAGCAAACCAGTCCACACTGTCGCGAACTGGCCAGCCGCCGGCATCCTCGAGGGCCTGGGGGTAATCCCAATGATTGAGGGTGACCACGGGTAAAATCTCGGCTTCCAACAGTTTGTCAACCAGCCGGTTATAGAAATCAAATCCCTTCTCGTTGACGGCGCCGCGCCCTAGAGGCAGCACGCGCGGCCACGAGATAGAGAAGCTGTAGGATGACAGCCCCAATTCTTTTATCAGCGCCACGTCTTGTGGCATACGGTGGTAGTGGTCGCAGGCCACATCGCCTGTGTCGCCGTTGAGGATGTTGTAGGGTCGATGGGTGAAACGATCCCAAATGCCCTCGCCCTTGCCGTCCTCGTTCCAGGCGCCTTCGATTTGATAGGCCGAGGTGGTCGCCCCCCACAAAAATCCGTCTGGAAAGTGTCGTGTACTCAAGAGTCGCCTACTCCTGTGTCTTCATCAGAGCGGGGAAACGAAACAGCAATTCCAGCGCAATCCCGGTCACGGCTCCGGCTATGGCCCCCACCAGTAGCGGGCCGGTCAATAACGTTAAGCCGGCTGTCCAACCCAGGGTGCTGACCGCGATCCACCAGCCAGCCTGGTGGAAATGTAGGCGCAGGAAAAGCCACTGGGTTGTACCCATAGCGGCTCCGAGCACGGCTCCCGTCAAGAATCCGAATTCCGTCGGAACTTGGGTAATTACGATCGCCCAGCCTCCGGCCCAACCCACAGTACTGGCCAAAATCCACCAGCCTGCCTCGGGCAGGCGCTGCCGCAAGACAACCCACTGCAAGACCCCAATCACAAGCCCGGCAGTGACCAGGGCGAGCCCAGGCAGCAACACCCCACCCAGCACCCAGCCCAAAGCCGTGACCAGGAGCCATTGAATCCAAAGAGTCCAGTCGAACGTAAGTCTTCTTGGATCAGACATTCAGCACGATACTAAAGAATGGGCAGGTAGATCTTCAGCTACCTGCCCATGATTGGGGTGATCGACACGTGTTTGAACCACGAGACGCGGCAAGCCACCCGTCATCAGTCTCGCGAGATAGCGGCAGACCGGCCGTCGTCGATATTTGCCTCCATCTCATCGGTCAGCGTGAACTCCAACTTAACCCTTCACCGAGCCGGCCAGCAGCCCGCGCACGAAGAACCGCTGCAGACCGATGAAGACGACCAGCGGCAGGATCATAGTGACGAAGGCGCCGGCGGTAAGAATTTCCCAGGCGTTGCCAAAGGTACCCGTCAAGTCGGCCAGTCGCTGGGTGACGACTTTGGAGTTCGGATCGGCGCCCAGAAAGACCAGGGCCACCAGGTAGTCATTCCAGACCCACAGGAACTGGAAGATGGCAAAGGAGGCCAGGGCCGGCACCGACAGCGGCAGGATGAGGCGGGTGAAAATGGTGAAGTGCGAGGCCCCATCGATAAAGGCCGACTCCAAGATGTCTCTGGGCAGGGTGGAAATGTAGTTGAAGAGCAGATAGGTGGCCAGAGCCAGGCCGAAGCCGGTGTGCGCCAGCCAGACAGAGAGGAAGGTGCCATTCAGGCCCAATTTACTGTAGTCTCTCAAAATGGGCACCAGCGCGATCTGCAGCGGGACGACCAACAGCCCTACCACCATGATGAACATCAATCTCCGGCCGGGGAAGTGCATCCAGGCGAAAGCATAGGCCGCAAAAGCCGCGATCAGGATGGGTATGATCGTTGAAGGAATGGCCACCGTCAAGCTGTTCAGGAAGGCCTGGGTCATATCCTGGCCCGGAACCACCTCTACCGTTCCATCAGCTTTCGTGACCTCGGTATCTCGTCCAAAAAGAACCTGTTCGTAATTGCTCAGGGTGAAGTTCCAGTTGGCCGCCCAGACCTGCTCTTGGATTTCGATACGGCCCAGGCGCCGGTTGCCGACCCAGGTGACGCGCGTGTCCCCATCCGGCGTTTCGACCCCTTCACGCAGCTCTTCAAACGTTCCCTCTACGCCTTCCACGGACATCACGCCCTGGGGGTCAAGGCCAAGTTCCTTAGGATCCAGGACGGTTACCGTCTGCCACTCTCGATGGGGAAACACGGTCCACCAGCCCGACGTCTGGATATCAAAACGATCTCGAAAGGAGGAGACAAACAGCCCCAACGTGGGGATGCTCCACACGATAACCAGGAGCAGCAATGCCCCATTGACCAACAAGAGGCCAATACATCCTTGTCGTCTCATCTTAAAACGCCTCCTGTTCCCTGAACTGCCGCAGGTTGTAGACCATGACCGGGATGACGGCGAGCAGCAAGATAATGGCGATGGCCGAGCCAACGCCTGAGTTTCGGGCCGTAAACGACTGGCGGTAGAACTGGGTGGCGATCACGTGGGTGCCGAACTGTCCCCCGGTCATGACCCAAACCACGTCGAAGATCTTCAGGGTGAAGATGACGACGGTCGTCCAGACGGTGATAATCGTGCCCTGAATGTAGGGTATCATGATGCGAAAGAATACCTGCACCTCGTTGGCGCCATCCATCCGGCTCGCCTCCAGCAGCTCTTCGGGGATGCCTTTGAGGGCTGCCGAAAAGAGCACCATGGCGAAGCCGGCCTGCAGCCAGATGACGATCAGGATCAGGAAAAGGTTGTTCCAGGGTGCGATGGCCACCCATTTGTCCCAGGGATGGGGGTTGCCGCCCAGAGCCACGATGATGGCGTTTAACACGCCAATCTGGGGCAGTTCGACCGGTCGCACCTCGTACATGAAATTCCAGATGACGCTGGCGCCCACGAAAGAAATCGCCATGGGCAGGAAGATGAGCGTCTTGGAAACCCGCTCAAACCGGCTGCGGTCGGCCAGTACGGCCACCAGCAATCCAGAGACAACGG
>JAUVPY010000023.1 GCA_030598425.1 Anaerolineae bacterium | reverse complement strand
GTCGTGTCGGCCGCCAATCAGGTGCGTTGCGCCTGCCCAGACGGCATCCAGGCACCGCTTGGGGTCCGGGCCATAGCCTACCACGTCACCCAGACACAGCACGGCATCGGGGCGTGGCTCCGCCTGTTGCAGCGAAAGCAGCGCCTCCCAATTGGCGTGAAGATCACCAAAGATTATGATGCGTGTCATTTGCGATAGCTCTATCGGCGCTCTAGAAACCAGGTATTTCCAACAAACCTGGTTTCTTGGCCTATCAAGTAGGGGCAGGTTATCAAACCTGCCCCTGGTTATGTGGTGTGCCGGAGCCCCGGCCCACCGACGAGTTCTATTCGTGCTCTATGTTACCCTGGGGACAATCCACCCCTATGGAGTGGCCTCTGTCGATCAGGTAGGCTGCGCCACGTTGGCTGGCCGCTCTCCAGCCGGCTCGGCGCTGACTTCCTCCAGGCTTTGGATAACCGGCCGAGGTACGCCCGACTCCTCCACGAGCCTGGGGACGATGGCCTCCCAGTGGACGGCCATCATGTGCATTCCGTTGATGCCTGGGGTGTTCTTCAACTTCTCGATCATCTCCAGGGCGATGGCCACCCCTTCTTCCTGCTGCCCATCTTTGTCGCCCGCCTCATCCATACGCTTGACGATCTCAGGCGGTACAACCACCCCCGGCACATCATCTGCCATAAAGTGCGCCGCCCGCGCGCTCTTGAGCGGGATGAGCCCGGCCAGGATGTACACCTTGTCCAGCAGGTTCCGCTTGTCCAGGGCCTCCAGCCAATCGACGAAGCCCTCGTGGTCGAAGATAGGCTGGGTCTGGATAAACTGGGCACCGGCGTTTATCTTCTTCTCAGCGCGGATCGCTTCATACTTGGGCGGAGCGCCGAAGGGTGACGCCGCGGCTCCCAGGAAGAAGCGCGGTGGGTTCTTGATGTTGCGTCCATCCAGATACCTGCCCTCATCCCGCATGCGGCGCAGCATCCAGATCATTTGCAGCGCATCCATGTCGAACTGGTCCGGCTTGGCCATAGGCGCCGGTCCAAAACGATGATGGTCGCCGCTCAGACACAGAATATTGCGGATACCCAAACCGGCCGCCCCCATCGCGTCAGACTCGATGACGACCCGGCTCCGGTCCCGCGCCTGGAGCTGCATCACCGGCTCCATGCCTGCATCTATGCAGATCTTGCTGGAGGCCATACTGTTCATACGGGCTGAGGCCGACGCGTTGTCGGTGAAGTTGGCGGCTGCCACGTAATCCTTGAGCCAGCCGACCTTCTTGAGGATGATGTTGCCCGACGCCCCCAACGGCGGTGCGATCTCGCCTGTCGTAACAAACAGCCCGGTGCGCAGATTGGCCTCTAGCAGAGAATTGGGCTCATCGTAGGCCGGAGGATGGTAAAGGCCATCCCCCTGCCACCAATCAGGCTGGCGGAGGTCGTAGAAGTAGCTGTCCCATTCGCCGTTGAACTTCTCGCGCTTAGTTACGAAGTCCAATGGATACGGCCCTTGCTTCCGCTCGCGCCAAAGGTTGAACATATCAAGCCATGTTTCACGACCGGCCCGTGTGCCGTCGATGGGCGCGTTGATCTCCAGCAACTTGTCCAGCCGCCCCATGCGCTCGGCCCGCTCGTAGATCACGTACCAGGTGCAGGGCCGCGACGGATCAACCTCGCAGGCCTCAGGCGTAGCGCCTCCACACAGACCGTTGCGCAGACCCTTAGGACAGGTCATCGGGCAGACGAAGGCCGTCTCCTGCAAAATACAGTTGCCACACATGCGGCAGCCGAAGAGCCAGCCCTTGACGGTCCGCTCAAAGGTGGTAAAGGCCCGCATCGGGAAGGACTCATCGCGCCGGGTAGGATAAAATGGGGGTTGATAACGTCTCGGTGAAAACAATGGCATTACTAAAACTCCTTATCTATTCGGTTTAGACGACAGACAGTGTAAGGGGGAGGGCCACGCCTCAGTCTCCCCCCATTCACTGGTTAACAACTTTTTGATTTTACCTCAGCGTCCAAGAGTCGGCAAAAGATACTCGTAGGCGCTAAGAGCAGCTTTGGCACCCTCGCCCGCCGCCACCAACACCTGCTCCGAATAGGTGTCCGTGACATCGCCAGCGCCGAAGATGCCAGGCACGCTGGTGCGATTGCGGGCGTCGATCTTGACACGGCCTTGAGAGTCGAGGTCAACCAACTCGGCCACCATCTCCGAGTTGGGGATGAGGGCCATCTCGATGAAGATACCGTCTGCGCCAATCTCCGCTTCCTGGTCCTGAGGACCCTCGACGACCACACGTTCGGCGTAGTCCCCCCCCAGAATCTCGGTGACCCGATATTCTGCCAGAACCGTGACGTTTTCGGCGCTTTCCAGCTTGCTGCCCAAGCTTGAATCGAGCGCCCCACTGGAAAGGCCGACCAGATAAACGTGTTCGGTCACAGTCGATAGCTCGGCTGCCGAACGCAGCGCCAGGTCGCCATCCCCGATGACGACAGCCGTCTTATCGATGAAGAGGGGCGCGTAGCTTATGGCCGAGTAACAAAGGCCGCGCATCAAATATTCTTTCTCGCCCGGCACATTCAGCCGCTGCTGCTGAGTGCCGGTCGCGATGACAACCGCCTTGGCCAATAGCTCGCCGCCACCTTGCGTATGGGCCGCAAACGCATCTTGGTGCTGGGTGACACGCTCGACCGGTTCCATATGACGGGCAAAGTCCAGATACTCCAGTTCAGATCTGAACTTACCGACGATTTCGAGCCCCCGGATGATCTGATAGTCTTCCACACCGGGCAATTCCAAGCGGAAATTGGTCTTGCCGCCCAGGTCTTTCGACACCAGGAGCACATTAAGCCGCTTACGGATAGCATAAATAGTTGCCGTAAGTCCCGCAGGCCCTCCCCCGACGACGATCAAATCGTACATCATTCTACCTCCCAATGTCAGTGCATTTTGTCTCGTTTTGCCAGTGTCATATATCACAAAACTGGTCTTAATTCGGTGGTTCAGGGATTAAACCCTCGCGCATCATCACGTGCGTCAGATCGCGAGAGCGCTTGATGATGGCCCTGGCCTGGTTGAGCAAATCGTCATAGCTCATTCGGAGCCGGGCCACTCCTTGCTCCTGGGCCTTCATCCCAACGGCGGCTGCCTCGCGTGGGAAGACCTCCCAGTCGTCCATGGTAGGCAGAATTTGCTCCTCGTCAAGTCGGTCACCAATCTGATTGGCCAGGGCCTCAGCAGCCGCAAAGCACATTTCGTCGGTAATAGTGCGGGCGCGTACGTCAAGCGTGCCCCGGAATATGCCGGGAAAACCAAGAGAGTTATTCACCTGGTTGGGAAAGTCAGAGCGCCCGGTAGCCACGACAGCAGCACCGGCACCGGCCTCTTTGGACTCCCAAGGCCAGATCTCGGGTACCGGGTTCGCGCAGGCAAAGACGATAGCGTCCCTGTTCATCCTGGCCACCCAGTCAGGCAGAATGGTGCCCGGTCCAGGCCTGGATAGGGCTATCACCACGTCGGCGCCCTGCATCGCCTCAGGGATACCGCCTTCGCGCCCCTCGGCATTGGTGGTCTGGCAGAGTCGCCATTTGTCCACAAACTCCGCCTTGCGTCGCTCCAGGTCTCTGCGGTGTTTGCCTAAAATGCCCTGGCTGTCCACCATAAGGCATCTGGCGGGGTCAGCCCCCCAGCCGAAAATGAGGCGCGAGCAAGCCACGTTGGCGGCTCCGCTACCGATAAAGGCGATACGCACTTCATCGATTCTCTTGCCTACTACCTTCAGTGCATTGATTAAGGCGGCCAGGGTAACCGTGGCCGTCCCCTGCTGGTCGTCGTGCCACACCGGGATCTCGGCCTTCTCGCGCAAGGTGTCGAGGATGCGGAAGCACTTGGGTTGTGACAAGTCTTCCAGATTCACACCACCGAAGGAAGGCTGCAACATCAGGACGGTTTTGATGATCTCATCTGGATCTTTGGTGTCAAGCATAATGGCCACGCCATCCACGCCGCCCAGGTACTTGTAAAGTAGAGCTTTGCCCTCCATCACCGGCAAGCCAGCTTTGGGGCCTATGTCACCCAACCCCAGCACCCGGGTGCCATCGCTGACGACTGCCACCGTATTCCACTTGTTGGTGTAGTCGTACACCTTCTCAGGGTCCTCAGCGATGGCACGGCAGGGTGCGGCCACACCCGGAGTATACCAGATGGCAAAGTCATTAAAATCCCGGACAGTGCACTTAAGAGCCGTCTCGACTTTTCCTCGGTAGAAGGGATGTAGCTCCATCGCATCGGCCGAAGGCCTCTGAGCCTTGGCCAACAGTTCATCAACGTTGATGAGTCTCTCTTCCTTGAGCATTGTTGTCCTCCCGCAACCAGCAGTCAGATTTCAGCAGCCAGAATTCAGAAGTCAGATGCCAGACATCAGATGTCTTCTGCCTTCTGACTACTGATTACTGTCTACTGTCTACTGATTACTGTCTACTGTCTACACACGCAGGTAAGAATCGGTGTAAATGATGTCATTGTAGAGTATCTGCACCGTCTTGAAGATCTCCGCTTGCTCGGGATCACCCAAATCTACGTCGTCGGCGGTGAGCCTGTCCATCGCAGCGGTCTTGTCATAGAGCGCCACAAGCAGTTTGCCGACGCCGGTGCCCTCGTCCCGCTCGTTGACGATGCGGATAAACTCTTTTAAGTCTTCGTCCAGCGGATCTACGATGGCGTAATCCACACCTGCGGCCATCAGCATTACGCAGTATGTGCGGTTGATGAGGGGGCGCATTTCGCGGGGCACCGCGTTGGACACGTTGCTCAGACCGACGTTGGTCATCGGCGGTGGGTCCCCAGCAACCTTAAGGATGCGAACCGCCTCAACGCACTCGGGGCAATACTCCTGGCAACCGCTCACGGTCAGCACCAGCGGGTCTATGAGCAAGTCCTCCATAGGGATGTCGAGCTCCATCGCACGCGGGATGAGCTTCTCCAGGGCGATGTTCACCCGCTCTTCAGCACCGACCGGGATGCCCCCTTTGCCCATAGTCAGGGCGATGATCTTGGCGCCGTACTGCTTGGCCAGGGGTGGTACCTTTTCCAACCGTTCCTCCTCAGCGGAGGTGGAGTTGATGATGCACTGACTCTTAGCCACCTTGAGTCCTTCTTCGATGGCAGTCAGGTTGGTGGTATCGAGAGAGAGAGGTACGTCCACTACCTCCTGGACACCTTGTACCAACCAGGGCATAATCTCGTGGCCCGCCTTCTTCTGAGGGCCAATGTTAAGATCCAGAACATCGGCGCCGGCCTCAACCTGCTTCACCGCCAGATCTTGGAAGAACTTGATGTCACGCCCAGCGACGGCGTCCTTGACCGAGGGTGAGATGATGTGGATGTTTTCTCCAATGATATACATGCTTTATTAACCTCCTTGGTTAATTGGTTGCTGGATGTGTTGTGTTCAGGCACCCGTCATGTGACGGATTGCCCTTCTCGATCTGCCAACACCTCGGCCACCGACGGGAATTGAGTGAGGTCGGTGTGGGGCAGAAAGAGAGCCGAGGTGAATGCATCATAAAAGGTGTTGTCAGCCGAAAGCTCCAGATAGGTCATCAACTGGGCTGCCTCACTTACCTGCTGACGATATTCCCGATTGAGCACGGCCAGCAGCGCGCCTTGCAAGGCAGTATTGCCCAGGAAAATGAACCTCTCCCAGGGCAAGTCGGGCAGCAGCCCAATCTGGACTGCCTTTTCGACGTTGATGTATTGGCCAAAAGAGCCGCCGACGAGCACACGCTCGACCATACTCAGATCAACTCCCACGCTCTGCGCCAACACGGTGAAGCCAGCGTAGATGGCAGCCTTGGCTCGGACTAGATTGTCGATGTCCACCTTGGTGATGACGATGTCACGGCCGTGCTCGGTCTGGTCCCCCCAGGCGATGACGTACTCGGGGCCGTGCTCCCCCTGGCGGATGTGGGGAGAGCCCAAATCGAAATTGGGGTGGCCGCCTTTGTCTATCACGCCGGTGATGAACATCTCCGAGAGCAGCGAGATCAACCCGGACCCACAAAGGCCCCGGGGTGGTGTCGGGTCGCCCCGAGCTTCAAGCTTGGGGTTAGGGATCACCCGATAAGTAGGTTCGTAGGTTTCGCTGTTGACCCACACCTCCTCAATGGCGCCGACCGTAGCCCGCATACCATCTCGTACGCCAGCTCCCTCAAAGGCAGGGCCAGCAGAGCAGGCACAACTGATCAACCAGTCGCAGTCGCCCAACACCATCTCACCGTTGGTGCCCACGTCAAGGAAGAGAGTGAGGGCGCTACTGTCACACATACGCGAGCCAATCACTCCCGCCGAGATATCGGCGCCCACGTAGCTGGCTACACCGGGTAAACAATCCACACTTGCCTGTGGATGGACGTTGACCCCTAACTCGCCGGCGCGGACCGGTGGCGGATGATTGATGGCGGTTACGAAGGGCTCGAGTCGAATCGAACTGGGAGGCAGACCCAGGAAGAGATGGATCATGGTGCTGTTGCCAGCGACCGTCATCTTATAGACTTCCGAAGAGCTGATCTTGGCCCGCCGTGCCGCCCGTTCGAGCAACTCATTGATGGTACCGACGACCAGGGAACCCAGTTCGCCCAGACCATCGCTATTCCGAGAAGACCTGCTGCTGGCATAGATAATGCGCGAGATGACATCCTCCCCGCGCTTTATCTGCCCGTTGTATTCAGCGGCCTTGGCTGCGATCTCGCCCGTCAGCAAGTCTACCAGATAGAGGCTGACCGTGGTGGTGCCGATGTCCACTGCCGCGCCCCATAGATGATCAGTGCTGCCGGGAGGTAACAGGTCAACAAGGCGGTGCGAGCCGTTGGGACGGTCCCAGGTATCCATCTCGACGACGGCGGTAGCGCCCCAGTTGTGCTCGCGCAAGACTGTTCCCAACCGGCGCAAAGTAGGCAAATCAGCAGTCAGATCCGAAACGTCGGAGGTGGTCGCCACGGCCCGCTTCAGGCGAGACCAATCGTCAGTCTGATCCACCATATCGGGCGGATCAAGCTCTACCGGAACCAGGTGCATCGGCTGGTGCTGAACGGGATCGTAGATGAACGGCAGTGTTACTTGGGTCGCCGTCTTGTCGGTCACCAGGCGCCGCTCGATCTTCTCTTGCGGCGGGATGGTTACGACCGCATCCCCTTCGACCACAGTCTGGCAGGCCAGAGCATAGCCGGCGTCCAGATCGTCGGAGGTGAGACGCAGCGTGGAACGACGGCGCACTCCGGTCCCATCCTGCACAATGACGGCACAACGGCCGCAACGCCCCTGCCCGCCGCAAGGCATATTAAGGTCAAAACCTGCCTGGCGGGCAACCTCAGAGAGGAGGGCGCCGGTAGGAGCATCTACAGTCTCGCCAGATGGTTCGAAGCGAATGGTGTGTGAAGCGATGGCTGCTGCCCTCCTCTAAGCCTGTCTCCGGTCTTTATCCCCATTGCATTTTGAGGAAATTGGGAAGATCCACCGCCTCGCGCGGCCCGACATTGATCTCCCAATCGGGAAGTTCCTCTTCCAACTCGCCCATCAACACGGCCACGTGGCCGGGGATGACCATACGCTGGTGGTCCAATTTCTCACCGATGCCGGTGCTGGTCACGCTCTTTGCGATACGCTCGGCGTCAAACTTGCCGGCCGCCCAGGCCGTCAACACACTCATGCCCTCGGCGTCGGCGACCAACAACCAGCCGGGGATCCCGCTGCTTTCGATTTCATTGGCCACTGAGAAGTAAGTGATGGAGAAGTTGGTTGTGACCATCAACGGATCGCTCGGTTTGGGGTTGTTGATCTCGTAGACACCAGGCTTCACCTGGATCGGTTTCTGCGGATCGGTGAAGATGTTGGCCCGCATTACCAGCAGCGGATAGACGGTGCCCGGACTGAAGCCATCGACGACAACAAAGCCAGCGTATTTGGCGATGTGCTGACCAGCCAGGACGGGATCATCGCCAGCAAAAGCGATGAGAGGATAGCCGACTTTGCGTTCGTTCTTCTTCAGGGCCAGCCGCCGCAATTGGGTGAAGACACTCAAGCTACTGACATGGTCGCGCACACCCGGGTCAAGTACGATGTCCTCAACGCCTGTCCCTTGCACCTGCTCGGCCAAAGCCGCCAAGGCATCCACGTCACCCCCATCTACGTGCACCGCCAGCGGAACCTTGTATTCTCCGGCCAGCTTGGCCATCGCCTCCCAATTCTCGGGGGTGGCGGCCCAAAGCAGTGATTGGATCCCTTCGGCAGCCTTCAGGCCGGCCTCAGCAGTCACCGGGTCTTCGGTCAGCAAAACCAGCGGGAGTGGACAGGCCTCCTTGACCGCAGCCACGGTCGCCGCAAAATCGCCGCCATCGGCTTCAACGGCGACGCCATCCAGGGTGAGGTCCATACCGACATAGTCCACCGTGTATTCGCCCACGGCCTTGGCCACCTCAGCCGCGTCGGCCTGGGTGTCCTTAACACGCACGAACAGACCTGGCTGGTGGTAGAAGGTCTTCTCGTGGCGGAAGAGAACGGTCTCGTTGCCCACCTCCAGCTTGTGCCCATCGCCGGACAGGGTGATGAGCCGGATGGGCGGTGCGGCCGAGGCCTCGAGCTGGGCCTTTGATTCCTCTTCAACGTAGGGACACTGGGACAGTTCAGCCTGCTTCTGTCCAAGCTTCATCGCAAATGCCAGGCACGTGGGAAAACCACATTCCTTGCAGTTGCCGTGTTTCTTGACTTCTGGATCTTTGCTACTGGCAGGGAGTAGTTTATAGATTTCAAGGCCAGAAAGAGCCATGGTTTACCTCCAGGAGTTATTGCGTACTGCGTATTGCGTATTGCGTGAACGCGGGGATCACGCCTTGACCACTAGCTTTCACGTTTCACGCAACACGTTTCACGGTTTAAGTGTTAGTTGCTCATCAACGCATCGATCATCGCCCGCACGCGCTTGACCGACTCGGGATGGCGCAACACCAGGATATCGGCGCCCGATTCGACGAGGGCGCTGGCAGTCAACGTCTCCCAATTGACAGCCCGTTCGGCCCAATCGCCCCAGGCCTCGGGGACGCCTTCCTCGGTGCGGGCTTCTTTGGCGCGCCAGGCTTCTTCGCCGGGGGTGACCAGCATCGGTTGCTGGGTCATGCCATCCCCTTGCAGGGCGGCCAGACGCAGACGTTCCATCACGCTGTATCCGTATTCCATTCCGTAGCCCAGAGCGCCCGTGGTCGGGTCCATTACGACCCGCTCCAGCGGCAGGTTCATGTCGCTGATGAGAATGTTGAGCTGCTTGGACAGGTTCACGTCCATCGGGCAACGGGCGTCCACCAAGTGTCCGTGGGCCAGCGCGGCAGCGACGATGGTTCGATAGTTCTTGTCCTCGCACACGCCCAGCACCAGCTTCTCACCCTTGCCTTCTTCGGCGACTGGGACCAGTAGATCGTTGTCCAGCTCAGCCTGGCCCGGACCGAAAACAATGAGGGGCAGACCGGTAGCATCGAGCACCACCCGCAGCGTCTCTCGGGCATACTCAGCACTCAGATCGTCGTGCAGGCTGAACCTGAGCATGACGACGTCGGCGCCAGCCTCCTCGGCCGCTTTGGCCCAGGCAGCCGGGTCTTCGGTCACATCACCCCACGCCTCCAGCAACACAGGCGACCAATCAGCGGGCTTCCTGTCCTGCACCTCGATGGCGATGGCAGGCGGATGAGGGATATCACCCTCGAAGTGGAGATAGGGAAGCGTGGTCTCCCCGCCCACGGTGACAGTCTTGGCGCGGGTGCCGCCATCGGCGGCGGTAGCGCCCAAGGTGATCTCGCGGACCTTTCCGCTCCACTTTTCTTTGGGAACTTCGATGGTTGGCATCTACGACAACCTCCTTCAATTATGATTGCAATTTATAGCGTTCTGCGAACGCTTCGATTGGCGATGGCCGGGGCGCACCAGCCCCCAAGTCAGCCACATCGGCTTCGGACTCGGCTGACAGGTAACGCAGTACGTCTTCGTAACGCAACACAGCCGCTGGCCAGCTAGCGCCACCGCCATGGTGCATCAGATAAATCTCACGAATGCCCCGGTCAAGCATGATCTGAACAGCGGCTGTAGCAGGGATATCTGGGGGAACTTCGGGGATTTCGGGCTTCATAACGTCAGCGACGGCCAGGGTACGGGCTTCACGCATATCCGCCCCCGATCGGCCATAGACGACAACCGCCTCGCGCCGGCTGAGCATTCCTACAGCGTGGCTGTTTTCGTCGAGTACGATGAGCGACTCAAGGTCCTTGTGGAGAAGGGTACGCACAGCTTCTACCAAGAGCGTATCGGCCCGGCAAGTCGCAACGCCGATGTGCATCAAATCACGCACCAGTTTGGTGGTCACCTGGTTTACTCCCTCACTCCTCGACCATACAAGCCATCTCACGCACTATGTCGCTCAAAGAAAGCACACCCACCGGTCGATTGGGAGTGAGTCCCCCCTGCACAATGAGAAGTCGGTGGATATGTTTGTCGAGCATGAGTTGGATGGCAACGTCAAGGGGGATATCACCGCTAATGGTGACCACTTCGGGGGTCATAATCTCGTCTGCTGTGTGATCCTCCCATCCGCCCTGTACAAAGGCACGAGCCAGATCAGTCTGAGAAATGACCCCTTCAGCCCGTCCACTATGGTCCAGGACAAATATAGCATTGATGGCGTACTCGCGCAAACGTCGAGCAACGTCAACGACCGGTTCATCGGCCCAGCAGGTGATGACCCCACGGTGCATCACATCACGGACCAACTTGTAACTCATCCCATCCCCCTCTTCACACACAGCAGTAGCAGGTAGCTTGCCGCTACCTGCTACTGTCGCTAATCACCTATACACGGCCACCGGCTAGAACATGGGGTCCATCATCAGTGCCGGATGGCCGACCTTTTCCAGATGGGCGAGCAAACTCTCAACGTCGGTGGAGACGGATTCGTCGGCGATTATGTCGACGAGATCCGGTACGCCCTCGCGCTCGGCGGCAGCTTTGAACTCCTCGGCCATGCTCTCCTTAAGGAAGCTGCTCATCCACACCACCCGCCTGAAGCCACCATCAGCAGAGATGAACTTCGGACTGGTGAGATAGAACTTGCCAACGCCCATCACACCTGGCGTCTGGAGACCGCCACCGGCGATACCGGCCAGGGTGCTGAAAGTCATACCTGCCGGCGTCATACTGGGATCCTCACGAGAGACGACCATCACCCCGTTGGCCTCGGGGACGACCATAACGATACACTCGAAACAGCCGCAGGCCGTCATCGGGTTCTCCATGATGGAGTACATGCCAACCTCTTGGACGCTGCCGTGAGAGCCCTGCCCGGCGTATTCGTTTGTACCCTCCCAATAGCCCTTATCCTCGTCGATTACCCGACCTTTAACGATGGGCTGGTTGGGGCCAGTGGGGTTGATCTCGAAGCTGGCCTTGCAGTCGAGCCAGTTGTAGGCACCGCAAAGACCCAACCGCTCCGGTGAGACGATGCAGACATGGTCAGGCGCGAAGCTCTGGCAGAGAGTACAGGAATAGAACTCCCCCACATTGGCATCGGTCAGGTCGGCCAGTCGCTGGTTGCGGTAGTCGTAGGCAGCCCGCGCCTTGTCCAACCATTCGGCGTGCAGCGCCGGGTCAGTGATGATCTTCACCTGGACTTTGTCGACGATGCTGCCGAAGTCGGCGTGGAAGCGGGCGTGCAGTATGTCACCAAAGTGATTCAAGTTGAAGCCCTTGTCAGCAGCCGTCTTGCTGATGCGGATCCAGGCGATGTCGCGCTGGCCGATGTGCTGAATCCCCGAGGCGCCGTTGATGAAATAGTGCACCTGACGCTCGAGCACCGGTTCAAAGTCAAGCTGCATCTTGCGGCCGGAAACTTCCATGACGATGCCCAGGTCCATCGCGCCTCCGACCTCTGCATCCTCGAAAGTGGGGCCGATGACCTCGATCTTGCCGTCTTCGACCTCGTCCATCTCGACCATACGCAAGTATTCGAAGGCACGCGAATTCTTGCCGCCGAACTCGACCTGCATGTCGGCCCGGCGCACCACCTCGCCCTCAAAGGCCGAACCGTAGGGGACGGGAACCGGTACGTCGGCCACCTGTACCTTGACGCCGCGCACCTCGATGGCCCTCTGCACCAACCGCTCGGCCCTCTCCATATCATTCTCGCCGGGGATTTCATTCCAGGGCATCGAGATGACGTGCTCGTAGGAGGTGACACCGGTCGGCAGAATCTGCGGGATGACGGTGTCGGCGATGACGGGGAAGCCATAGCTTATGGCACCAGCGGCCGTCGCGTATTTCAGGTCATCCACCTCGCCCAGGGCCAACACAAAGGCAAAGACGCGAGCCCGGTTGTAAAGCAGGATATTGCGAGCCTGCCCACCCTTGAGGCCGCCGAAGGTCAAGGCCGAGCGGGTGGCAAAGCCCAGGGCATAGATGGCACTGACGGTATCGGTGCCAAAGGGGACGATGTAGGTGTCATAGCCCATCTCCACCCCCTCTTCCTGCAACTGGTGGATGATGGAGCGTCCATTGACGTTGCCGCACAGGAAGGTCAGGATGTTGCGACGTTGCAGCTC
>JAUVPY010000198.1 GCA_030598425.1 Anaerolineae bacterium | reverse complement strand
TAGTTACTTGAGGGGTGCGCGTAAATATGGGGATTTGACATAGCCGGTCGAATTGGGTTTCCTCGATAGACCCAAAACCAATCGAGGAGAAGCCCAAAGGACTTACCAACTCTGACCGACTATGTCGCCATCATATGTACCCTGTTCGACCAATTTGAGCAAGAACAGGCCGAGGTCAAGGGTCCCAAACGCGGTCGCCCGTTTACGTACCAGGAAAAGATGTTCACAGTTTTCTTCATCATCATGCAATTTCGACGTATCTATCAGTTCAAAACGCAGTGGCGCTGGTTGACAACCCACCCCCAGATGCTGAGCTTGCTGGGCTGGGACACGGTACCTCATCGCAAAACGATTGCCACGCGCTATAAGAAGCTGTATGCCACCCTGGAGCAGTTTATTACCTTCATCGCTCAGTATGCGCCCCAGTTAGAAGAAGCCTTCTGCACGGCGCATCTGGTCGAAGATAAGAGTCTGTTCAAAGCCCAGGGACCGGTTTGGCATCAATCAGACCGGAAGGCAGGCCGTATTCCTGACAAGCTACGCCATTTAGACACCGACGCCACCTGGGCCAAGAGTGCTTATCACGGCTGGGTCTATGGTTATGGGCTACACGTGACCTGCAATGAGGCCGCCTTTCCGGTGTTAGTTCAGGTCGAAACGGCCAGCATCTCTGAAAGCGCAGTGATTGAGCACAAGGCAGATATCATTCTCAATGACCTGCAACCCGCCACTGTCGCGGCCGACAACAGCTATACCAAAGCGATGCGCATTCGCCGCTGGGCTAAACGGGGCGTAGCCCTGCTGACCCCGGCTCTCAAATGGGTCAATGGTCGCTATGCACAAGCCTATCATCGCTTCATCCAACAACCTGACAGTCGGCAGCGGCTGCAAAAGCGCAAAACCACCATCGAGCCGCTGTTCGATTTGACTGCAAAAGTTCTGGGTACCAACGGAAACCAGAAACAACTCTCAATCCAAGGCCTGAGAAATGTCCGTACTTGTTTGACCTTAGCAACACTGACGGTTCAAATTGCCATGATCGCCAATAGCATTTGGGGGCTCGCCTTGCGTAATATCTCCACGATCACTGCCGCCTTCACCTAGTATTACGCGCACCCCTCAGGTAAATAGGACCACAATTATGACAATGCCGGTCTAAATACTTGATTAATATCACCAATCGTGGTATACTAAGGCAATCATCAATGGCGCCGACGCACATGCGCCGTTTTTGTGTGTGGTGAGCCTGCCAGGCGTTTGAATTCTTGTACCGATTTATCCGTTCGAGATCCCTGGCAACTCTGAACTTTAAGGTGTCCGATATGCAAGATAAAGCCAAAACCAAAGCCCAACTCATCACCGAATTAGATGACGTGCGCCAGCGGGTGGCCGGGCTGGAAGCCAGCCAGGCCGAGCACGAACGGGCACAGCAGGTACAGAATGCCCTGTATCGCATCGCCGATGCCGCCAGCGCCGTCGAAGATATAGAGGATTTCTACGCGGCGATGCACCGCATTGTGGGCCAATTGATGTATGCCAGGAACTTCTTCATCGCCCTCTACGACGATGCCAGGGGCATGGTCAGATTTCCCTTCTACCGGGATGAGATGGATGATGGAGAAGACATTCCTGACCCGCACGCGTGGCACGAGATGGGCCGTGGCGAGGCTAAGGGATTCACCGCCTATGTCCTGCGGGGCGGCGAGCCGCTGCTGGCCCATCGAGAAGAGGTCGAGGAGTCGATCCGGCGCGGTGAAGCGGAGCTACTGGGCACGCTGCCTGAGAGCTGGCTGGGCGTCCCCTTGAAAACAGGCGAGCGTACCCTGGGCGTGCTGGTGGTCCAGAGCTACAGCGAGGCGGTGCGCTACAGCCAAGAGGATAAAGACCTGCTCGTCTTCGTAGCCCAGCACATCGCCACCGCGCTGGAGCGAGCCCGCCTGCTGGAGGACACCCGCCAGCGTAATGCGGAACTGACCGTCATCAACAGCGTACAGCGGGCCCTGGCGACCGAGCTGGACATGCAGGTCATCTACGAACTGGTCGGCGACCAGATCCGCGACCTCTTCGATGCTCAAGTCGTTTCGATTGCCATCTTTGACCATGAAGCCGGACTTGAGCATTTCAGGTATCTAATCGAAAAAGGGAAGAGGTATTACCCTGAGTTGCGCCCCCTCGAAGGTGTTCGCCGCCATCTCATCCGCACTGGCCAGTTGGTGCTGATTAACGAGAACTACGAGCAGGCTGCAGCCAAATATGGAATGAGCGTTATCCCCGGCACGGAAGCTCCGAAGTCCCTCGTATTTGTGCCCCTGGTGGTGGGCGAGACGGTCAAAGGGTACGTCAGCCTGCAGAATGTGGACCGCGAGGGTGCTTTCAGCGAGTCCGACGTGCGGCTATTGAGCACTCTAGCCGGTAATATGAGCATGGCCCTGGAGAACGCCCGCCTCTTCGAGGAGACCAACCGCCTTCTGGAAGAAACGCAACAACGAAACGCCGAACTGGCCATTATCAACAGCGTGGGCCAGGCGCTGGCCCAGCAGCTCGACTTCCAGGCGATTATCGACCTGGTCGGGGACAAAATCCAGGAAGTGACCAGAGCCCCCGTGGTCAACATCGCCCTGTACGACCGGGGGACGAACCTGATGCAATATCGCTATTCAATTGATGCCGGGCGGCGGGGAGAACACCCTGAGGGACCGCGTCCCCTCGATCCGTTCAGGAGGCAAGTGGTCGTATCGCGCCAGCCGCTGGTGATCAACGAAGGTTTTGCTCAACGAGCGGCCGACTACGGGGTGCCGGCGGCCACGTATGGCAATGCCCCTAAGTCCCTTTTGCTTGCGCCGATCACCCTGGGCGACGAGGTGACGGGCATCATCAGTCTCCAGCATTTGGAGCGCGAGCACGCCTTTGACGACTCGGACCTGCGCCTGCTGACCACTATCACCGCCAACGCCGGCGTAGCATTGGAGAACGCCCGCCTGTTTGAGGCGGAGCGGGAGCAGGCAATGAGACAGGCAGCTCTCTTCCGCCTCAGCGCGGATATCGCGGCTGCCCTGGACGAGGACGATATTTGCCGTGCCCTGGTAGATGGACTGCAAGACGAAGCCTTGGGCTATCCATACCTGGCCGTGCTGCTGCTGGACGAAAAAACCGGCGATCGGGTGGAGCGGGCCAGCATCGGTAAGACCGAGCCGGGTAGCGGCCGCCTGCACCTCCGACCCGGCCAGGGCTTGAGCGAGCGGCCACTGCTGGACGGCCAGCTTCACTATACTCTGGACGTCACTCAAGCCGAACAATACGTCCCCGCCCTGGCCAGCGGCGCCGAAGTGGATGTGCCCATCAAGATCGGCGGGGAGGTGGTCGGGGTGCTGGTGGTTGAGAGCATCGAACCCAACGCTTTCGACCAGCGTGATTTTGACGTGCTCACCTCGGCCGCCAATCAGGCCGGCGTGGCCCTCGGCCGGGCCAGATTGCTGATGGAGACGCGCCAGCGCGCGGCCGAACTGGCTACCGTCAACAGTATCGGCCAGGCCATAGGATCTCAGTTGGACCTGGACGCGCTGATAGAGTTGGTCGGCGAACAGATACGCCAGTCGTTCGCTGCCGACATTGCGTACGTCGCCCTGCACGATCGCCAGACGAATATGATCCACTTCCCCTATGAATATGGCGACCAAACCGCATCCAGACCCTTCGGTAAAGGCTTGACCGAGCGCATTATCGAGTCGAGAGAATCTCTGTTAATCAACCAGGATATTGAGGATCGCCAGGCCGAGTTGGAGACCGAGAAAATTGGCATTCAGGCTTTATCTTTTTTGGGCGTGCCCATCGTGGTTGGCCAGGAGGCGATCGGCGTCATCAGCGTGCAGAGTATCAGCCAGGAGGGCCGCTTCGATGAAGCCGATAGGAACCTGCTGAGCACCGTCGCTGCCAGCGTGGGGGCGGCCATGCACAATGCTCGGCTCTACCAGGAAACCCAGCGCCGCGCTGAAGAAATGGTCGCCCTGGCCGAGATCGGCAACGACATCGCAGCCACCCGCGAGCTGGAACCGGTGCTGGAGCGTATGACTGCCCGTGTCAAGGAGCTACTGAAAGTCGGGGATATCGCCCTCTATCTGCGTGAGCCGGATGAGGAAACCTTCCGCGCAGCGGTCGTCCTCGGCCAATACGTCGAAGAGATAAAGGCCTCACCCATACAATCGGGGGAGGGCATAACGGGAGGAATCGCCCAGAGCGGCGTGGCCGAGTTTGTCAATTACCCGTACCAGGACCCGCGTGCGATCCACATTCCGGGCACTCCGGGAGATGAAGATGATGACGAGGAGGAGGGCCTGATGTGTGCCCCCTTGATCTCCCGGGCCCAGGTCATCGGTTTTTTCACCGTGTGGCGGTCGCGCCGGGACGGCCTGTTCACTCAGGCGGAACTGGACTTTCTGATCAACGTCGCCCGGCAGGCAGCCATTGCTATCGAGAGCGCCCAACTCTATCTGGAGACGCAGCGCCGCGCCAGCCAAATGACTGCCCTGACCGAGGTTGGCCGGGACGTTTCCGCCACCCTGGACCTGCCCACCGTGTTGGAGCGCATCGCCAGCAACGCCCGGGATCTCTTGGCGGCCGACAGCAGTGCCGTTTATCTGGCCGAGCCCGGAGGCCAGACCTTGCAGGCCATTGTGGCCCTGGGTGACATCGCCGACGAAATCAAAGCCTCCCCCATCCAGCTCGGGGAGGGCATCATCGGCGACCTGGCGGAACGCAAGGCCGCCGATGTGATCAACGAGGTGAACAACGACCCCCGCGCCGTGCACATCCCGGGCACGCCGCAAACCAGCGACGAGAGATTAATGGCCGCGCCGCTCCTTTCCGGAGACCGGGCCAGCGGCATGATGGCCATCTGGCGTACTGGGTCGGGCAAACTGTTCACCGAGGCCGATTTGCGCTTCCTGGAAGGCCTGGCGCGGCAGGGGGCCATCGCCATTGGGAACGCACACTTGTATGAGCAGGCACAAGAGGCTCAGGCAGCGGCTGAGGAAGCCAGCAAAGCCAAGAGCACCTTCCTGGCCAACATGAGCCACGAGTTGCGCACGCCACTTAACGCCATCATTGGCTTCACCCGCATCGTCAAGCGGCGGGGGGCCGATATCCTGCCTGAAAAGCAGCTTGAGAACCTGGACAAAGTTCTGGCCAGTGCCGAGCACCTGCTGGATTTGATCAACAGCATCCTCGACATCGCCAAGATTGAAGCCGGGCGCGTGGAGGTTAAGCCCACCACCTTCGATGCCGGGGCGCTGGTGGATATGTGCATAACCACTACTCGGCCAATGATCGTGCCAGACCAGGTCAGGCTGGTGAAAGACGTCGCACCCGACCTGCCTCCGATCTCTTCCGACCAGGACAAGGTGAAGCAAATCTTGCTCAATCTGCTCAGCAACGCGGCCAAATTCACGCACGCTGGGCAGATCACTGTCAGCGCCCGCCGCCAGGGCGAAACGCTGGTAGTGGATGTAACTGATACCGGCATCGGCATTTTGGAGGAAGACCTGGAACGTATTTTCGATGAGTTTCAGCAGGCCGATACCAGTACCACCCGTGAGTATGGGGGCACGGGTCTGGGCCTGTCCATCAGTCGCCACCTGGCTCGGCTGTTGGACGGCGAGCTGCGTGCGACCAGCAGCGTGGGCGTAGGCTCTACCTTTACCCTGACCATTCCGCTGCGTTATGGCGTTGAGGGAACCTCGCCCCCCCTCCAACTCGCCCCTGAGAAGGAGGAAGACCCAAAATCTCCCCCCGTGGAAAGGGGGGACAAATCCCTCGTCCTGGCAATTGACGACGACCCCGACGTGATCTATCTGCTGCAGGAGAACC
>JAUVPY010000018.1 GCA_030598425.1 Anaerolineae bacterium | reverse complement strand
ACGACTCGCTGGCCTTGGAGGGAGTGCAACTTGGGGATAGGACAGTCAGCCCCGGCGAGTCCTTGACGCTTGACTTGTATTGGTCGTCGTTGGCCCCCGTGAGTGAAGACTACACAGTGTTCATTCACCTGCTGGATGAAGCTGGGAATCTGGTGGGACAGGGGGATGGGTCACCAGTCAATGGTCGCTATCCCACCTCCGCCTGGTCGTCTGGTGAGTTGGTTCTTGATAGGCACGTTATTCCGGTATCCAACGAGATTCCGTCTGGGCATTATACTTTGATTGCAGGCTTGTATCGCGGTTCTGACGGCACACGGCTGATGACAGGTTCCATAGAGGGAGGTGCAACAGATGCCGTGAGCCTGGGAGAGATATATGTCCGATAGTGAGAGAGCGCGAGGCCTTGAAGGTGGGAGCTATCGCTTGTCCTCCTCCGTCCTACTCGATTGGATCAAGAGATGGGGGCCTTTGGTTGGCATCTTGCTGCTGACGGTCTCCTTAAGGACTCTGCAACTGGACCTGTTCTATACCCGCGATGAGCTTGTCTTTTGGCGGCAAAGCAATGAGTTCTTCGTTGCCCTGTGGCAGGGTGACCTGGAGGGAACGAATACGGGCAGCAACTATCCGCAGGTGACTGTTTTCTGGCTGCAGGCACTCTTTAACCTGGTCAAATATGTAGTAACCCTTGCGTCCTCCGGGCAGGTGTCTCTGATGGAGGCTGTCGTCAATACACCACGTACGCTTGCCAACCTGTCTGAACGTCGCCTGGTAATTGCGCTGGCGACGTCGGCTCAGGTGATAGGTATCTACTTGTTGGCAACGAAGCTGTTTGGCCGGCGTACGGGCTGGCTTGCAGCATTTCTCGTCGCTTTGAACCCGTGGTTCCTGGCGGAGTCCAGAGTCTTTCGGGCAGAAGCGTTTGCCGCTGGGTTTATGATCTTGAGTGTATTGGCCTGGCTGGTTTATTTGAAAGATAGGCCGTGGCCCTATCTTGTCTTGTCAGGCGTGATGGCTGGCTGGGCCGTGCTCACCAAGTCATCTTCTATTTTCCTAATTCCAATCATTGGGCTGGCGTTCTTGCTCGATTGGCTGCTCAGTGACTTCGAAAATAGGTGGTTCGGGTTTGGGACGACCCTGTATCGGGGAGTTATGTGGATCGGGGTGGCTGTGGCAACTTTCTGGTTGGGGTGGCCATCTATGTGGGTCAACCCTGTTCCGCCGCTGCAAACGGTTCTCAACCGGGGGATAACGCTCACGCAGGTCAAGAGCGCGTGGCACGGGGATGTGTTCTTCTTGGGTCAACTTTTGCCGGGAGACCCTGGGCCGTTGTTCTATCCCGTCGTGATTGGGTTTGGTACCACGCTTGTTGTGTGGATAGGGGTGTTGCTGGCCTTGGTCGCTCTATGGTCAGGGCGCAGGAGACGGAAGCAGGAAGCGGTGTCGCCCAACACGCCCATTGTTTGGCGACGGCCGTGGCCAGTGGCTGCCGTTTGGGTATGGCTCCTGTATGTAGTCGTGATTCTTGTTGGGTTGACTTCGATCATAAGCAAAGTTGGCCGCTATTCGCTCCCGGCTTTGTCTGGTTTAGATATTCTGGCTGCTTTGGGGTTCGGGTGGTTGCTGCAACGGGTTGGTGAGAATGAGAACTATCCACGCTGGGCAGCAAATGGCGTCGTGCTGACTGTTTGCGTGGCCCAACTTGTGCTTGTGTTGCCTACTTATCCATATTTCTATTCGTACTGGAACCCTGTGCTGGGCGGAGGAGCCGCTGCGGTGAAGGCCATTCCGGTTGGGTCTGGAGAGGGCCTTGATCAAGCGGTTGACTTCTTGAATCAATTACCCGATGCCGAGCAGTCGATATTGATCTGTGGCGCATCACGCGGCTGGTGTGAGGGCAAGTTCTCAGGCACAACATGGTCGAAGGATACTCTGGGATCGAGTAAGTGGATGCAGGCCGATTATGTGTTGCCCTACATCGCCTGGTCCCAACGGCAAGAGTACCCGCAGGGGGTGATCAATTATCTCTCGCGACAATCTCCCATTCACCAGGTGGAATTGGGTGGCGCGACGTATGCGTGGTTGTACCGCGTGCCCGAGGTAAGTCACTTCAGCGGTACGAAGTTGGAGGGTCGAGGGACACTGTATGGGTACGATCTGAGCGGGGCTGAATTGCAGGCTGGTGGTGTGCTGACAGCTACACTGTACTGGCGCAACGAGGGGCAGCAACCGGGTGATGCGTTTTTTGTGAGGGTGGAGGATGCGGCTGACTATCCGTGGGCCACGGCGTATGCCGAGCCGCGGCCTGGGTTTGAGGAGGCAGCTCGCACCCGTAAGGAGATCGTGGAGAGCGAAGTCAGCCTGACGTTGCCGGTTGGCATGCCACCGGGGCATTACTTCTTGAAGATGGGCTTTGTGACGGATGGCGGTGAGACGCTGGTGGGACGCTTTGAGCTACCAGATGATGGGGATGACGTGATGGTAAGGTTGCCTGATACATATCCTGAGGCGGATGAGGTTGTGGTGCTGCATAGGCTCGATTTGGTCACAGATGATGTGACGTTGATGGGATATGATCTGTGGCCTGGGGTGGCGAAGGCGGGAGAGAAAGGTTGGTTGACGCTGTATTGGCGGGCGGAACAGAATGGGCCACGGGATTATGTGGTAGGTATTAGGTTGTTGTCCCTGGATGGAGACGAGGTGACGTACTGGCTGGGGCAACCGGTGTACAGTGGGTACCCGACGAGTGAGTGGGTGGAGGGTCAGGTGGTACAGGACCCGTGGGAGCTATGGTTGCCCGAAGAGGTGCCGCCGGGTGAATACGAATTGGAGTTGGTATTGTTTGACGGCGTATCTGGCGAGCCTGAGGCTCTTACGCCACTGGCTACCTGGTCGATCATAAGCCCGTAGGGGTTCTGTCCAACTCCCTAGATGGAGAGAACTTGTAATGCTATCGGAGTTCACAACAGAAACAGGCAGTGATTATCGCTCAGAGCGCTGGATGACGTGGGTATTGACATTCCTTGTCTTTGTTGTCGCGGCGCTAACTCGTCTTACAGATCTTGATGTTTTTACCGGGCCCGACGAGTTCTCCTGGGTAACGCGCCCCGCTAATTTCTTCTGGGCGTTGACCACAGGGGATTTTGCCTCCACATATCAAACCGGCCACCCAGGCGTGTTCTTGTTTTGGGTGAATCTGATCTTCACTCTGCTGAAATACGCATTTTTGACGGTGACAGGCAGCCATCCCGACCTGGCAGCTTTGGTTGGTCCCGAGAATACGATGGCAATGCTGGCTACTAAACGCTGGGAGTTAGTGCTGGTGAACACGCTGATGGTGGTTGGCATGTTCTTGCTGGGCCGGCGTGTCTTTGGCACTCGGGTTGCTTTTCTGGGCGCCTTGCTGATAGCGCTCGATCCATTCTTTTTGAGCGAAAGCCGGCAGCTTCGTACCGAAGCACCCTTCGCCGGACTGACGATGCTTTCGTTATTAGCGTTTATGGCTTACATACGTTGGAAGCGCTGGTGGTATCTTTGGTCTGCGGCCGTGTTAGCGGCATTGGCCATTCTGGACCGTAATCCGTCTCTGTTCTTGTTGCCGTTCTTTGGCTTGTTGTTGGGGGCTGAGTTTATCCAGCGTTGGCGGGCGTACAAACGCCCGCCGTGGCGATCAACGTTATACGCTGCACTGGTGATTGGCTTGGTGCCGTTGTTACTGATTCTTCTCCTCTGGCCGGCGCTTTGGGTGGCGCCGGCAGAAACTCTCTCGATCACAACGTTTTACACCGAAATCCGCGTTGACGAGGGGAAGCAAGGCGCTGGCGCCTTTTTCTTAGGAGAAATCTACCCTGATGATCCAGGCTGGCTTTTCTTTCCGGTAACACTGTTGTTCCGCACAACACCATTGGTCTGGATTGGGGTCAGTGTTGCCTTGGCTGGCATGCTGGCGGCGCTAATAACGCGAAAATGGCGGCCTCTCGAACCTCGTCCTCCGTCCCAATGGTTGTATTGGTGGGTGCTCGTGCTACTGCTTTACGTCTCGCTCTACATGTTTATGATTGGTTTTAGCGCCTTGAAGTTTCAGCGCTATCTGTCACCAGCCCTTCCTGCGTTGGATTTTCTGGCTGCTATAGGTCTGTACTGGTTGGCGATGGGAGGGGCTTATCTGTGGCGGACGATAAGGGGAAGGGTAGGTGGTGAGATAACCATCGCCTGGGTGGCGATGGTTCTGATAGTGATTATAATTCAGGGAGCGACGTGCTGGGCACACCATCCATATTACCTCACCTACTATAACCCCTGGCTGGGGGGCATCCAGCGAGCACAGGCGGTATTGAGAATTGGCTACGGCGAAGGTCTGGATCAGGTGGCGGCTTATCTCAATGCCAAGTCAGACTCGGATGAGATCAAATTAGCGTCGGCCATGTCAACAAGAATTGGACCTATGTTGACTGGTAAGACTATCCCGATGGGAAACCTGGATGGGCGCTGGGTGCAGTCCAACTACGTCTTTATCTATATTTCCCAACTGCAGCGCGGCAAACACGACCTCGAGATACTGTCTTATCTGGCGCGTCGGGAACCCGAGTTTGTGCTCCGCTTGCACGAGTTGGAATATGGGAGGCTGTATCCTGGCCCGGCAGCCCAATACCACAGCGGCACCAAGCTGGAGGGGCGGGGGACGCTTTACGGATATGATTTAAGTGCTGCCGAATTGCGGGCTGGTGATGTATTGACCACTACGCTCTACTGGCGCAACGAGGGCCAGCAGCCGGGGGATACCTTTTTCGTGAGGATAGAGGATTCGGCTGATTATCCCTGGGCCACAGCCTATGCCCAAACGCGTTCTGGTTTTGAGAAGGCAGCTCGGATGCGCAAGGAGCTGGTGGAGAGCGAAGCCAGCCTTTCTTTGCCGATCGGCATGCCACCGGGACACTATTTCCTGAAGATGGGCTTTGTGACCGATGACGGCGAGACCTTGGTGGGGCGTTTTGAGCTTCCCGACGACGGGGATGACGTGCTGGTGGCGTTGCCCGATGCGTTTCCTGGGGTAGATGAGATCAGGGTGCCACAGTCTCTTGATTTGGCCACAGACGATGTGTCGTTGTTGGGATATGATCTGTGGCCGGCGGTCATTCAGGCGGGAGAGCAGGGCTGGCTAACACTATACTGGCGGGCGGAACAGGACAGGCCGCGAGATTACGTGGTTGGCGTTCGATTGTTGACCTTGGACGGTGGGGAGGTGACGTACTGGCTGGGGCGACCAGTATACAGTGGGTATGCGACGAGTGGGTGGGTGGCGGGCCAGGTGGTACAGGACCCGTGGGAGCTGGTTTTGCCTGCCGAGGTAGCGCCAGGCGAATATGAGGTTGAGTTGGTACTGTTTGACGGCACAACTGGTGAGCCTGTGGCCCGCGCGGCACTCGCAACTTGGCCGGTGACAGTCCCTTGAGAATGGTGATAGTCTCTTCGAGGCAACCGTGACATCCCAAACGAGACGTATTCGCTTTGT
Source organism: Anaerolineae bacterium (assembly GCA_030598425.1). GTDB lineage: Bacteria > Chloroflexota > Anaerolineae > 4572-78 > NAK82 > JAUVPY01. The sequence goes on along the minus strand of JAUVPY010000018.1, from coordinate 7,595 downwards.
CCAACCTGATCTGACTAATGAAGACATCCAGGCAGTTGTCGCCGCGTTGAGGGCGAATCACCTCGGTGGAAATGGCGCGGTCGGGCAACGGGTACAGGCGCGACTGCGCGGGCTGGTCGGCACCCGCCACGCCCTGCTGACCACATCTTGTTCCCACGCCCTGGAAATCGCGATGATGGCCCTTGACATTGGCGCCGGCGATGAGGTGATCGTGCCCAGCTTCGCCTTCGTGACTGCCGCCTCCGCCATAGTCCGACAGGGTGCGCGCCCGGTTTTTGCGGAAATCGATGAATTCACGTTTAATCTCAACCCTGATGATGTAGCACGACGTATCACGCCGCGCACCAGGGCGGTTGTCTGCGTTCATTATGCTGGGCAAGGCTGTCGGATGGATGAACTGATAACGTTGGCCCGGGAGCACGATCTGTACGTTGTCGAAGATGCGGCGCAGGCGATTGGGGCCGGGTACGGTGGTCGGCCTCTAGGCACGTTTGGCCACGCTGGCTGTTTCAGCTTTCATATCACCAAGAACATCATTGCTGGCGAAGGAGGCGCTTTTGTTACTGGCGACGACGATATCGCTCGGCGAGCCGAGATCATCCGGGAGAAGGGAACCAATCGCTCTGCCTTTTTGCGGGGAGAGGTGGATAAGTATAGCTGGGTAGACATAGGCAGCAGTTTTGTCCCATCGGATCTGCTGGCGGCCTTGTTGGGCTCGCAGCTGGCTCGTCTGGAGGAGATCACCCAGCACCGGGTGGAACTTTGGTATGGCTATTACGAGGGGATGGCAAGACTGGAAGAAACGGGGTTGGTCATCCGCCCTGGGCTGGACCCCCAGGCCGAGATAAATGGCCACATTTACGCCTTTCGCGTAGCCCCGGGTATTAGGGATCGAGTGATCGAGGGCCTCAAAGCGCGAGGTATTGAGAGCACGTTCCACTTTGTTCCGTTACACTCGTCCCCCTATGCTCAAAAGGCGTTCGGTTGTCATCGGGATGATCTGCCTGTTACCGAGCGAGTAGCGGCTTCCTTGATTCGCCTGCCGCTGCACACGCAGTTATCTATGGACGATATTGAGTTTATCCTGGAGCAACTTGAGCAGGTATTGAAAAAATGAGCTTGAATCGCGCCCCTTTGCCTATCGTAGAGGGCGAATTGCCGATCTTGGTACCTCCTAACATCGTCTATTCCGTCGTAATACCGTTGTACAACGACGCGTCAACCTTGCCTGTGCTACATCAGCGCGTGTCGGCGGTGATGGATGATCTAGGTCAACCCTATGAGGTCGTGTACGTAGATGACGGCAGCCAGGATGGTACTTTTGAGGTGCTGTCGGAGATCCACAGCCAGGACCCGGTTCACGTGCGGGCCATCCGACTGATGCGCAACTTCGGGCAACACCCGGCCGTGACGGCTGGCTTTGACCACGTGGCCGGTGAGGTCATTATCACGCTCGACTCTGACTTGCAGAATCCGCCAGAGGAAATCCCCAAGCTCTTGGACAAGCTGAACGAGGGATATGATGTCGTGACCGGTTGGCGGCAGGTTCGCCACGATCCCTGGATGCGCAAGTTGCCGTCGCATTTCATCAACTGGGTCATTGCTTCAACGACCGGCGTGAAACTGCACGATTATGGGTGCATGTTGCGTGTTTATCGCCGTCACGTAGTGCAATTGCTCAACCAGTGTGGCGAGTCAAGGCGGTTCATCACGGCCCTGACCAGTTGGTTGGGGGTCAACATCGTGGAGGTGCCGGTGCGTCACGACGCAGCCAGCTTACGCGGCTCTCGTTATAACTATCGCCGCTTAATCCGAATGACGCTTGATTTGGTGACCGGCTATTCGCTTTTTCCTGTGCATCTGGTGACGGCTCTGGGGCTGGCGATGGCCTCGATCGGGATCGCTGCCGGTCTATTCTTGCTGGGATGGCGGATTGTATTTGGCGTGAATCCCACTGGACTTTCTTCGTTTGTCGCATTGCTGCTGGTGCTATTTGGCATTCAACTGGCGGGACTGGGCGTAATCGGTGAATACATCGGGCGGATCTACACCGAGGTGCAAGGTCGCCCCTACTACCTCATTCGTACACTGCTCGATCGGGAGCCATCCAGTGAGTGAGTTGTTGCAAACCCTCCCCTGGGATACTGAGTTCTTTGGTTTGAAAATTGGGCGCGTGCTCCCTTCTCGTCTGGACGTCGACAGTCTCGAGGCGATTAGCATTCTGGCAAAGCAGGGCGGATTCCGGTGTCTGTACTTCCAGGCGGAGCCCGACGATGCCGAGACCGTCAGTGTTGCCGAAGAAGGGGGCTTTCACCTGGTAGATGTACGCATTGTCTTAGAACATCCATTCGACGGGCGACCGGCCCCGGTGCCGCGCTATCCTGTGCCTGGGGATATCCAGTTGATGTCGCCCCGGCCGAAGGATGTGCCAACGTTGGAGCAAATCGCGGTTGAGATCGGGCATACCAGTCGCTTCTGTTTTGATCGCCATTGTCCCGGCGATGCTTGCCCTCGCCTGTACCGGGCTTGGCTCCACAAAGCGATAGCTGAAGACCACGACTCGGTCATGGTTGCCCACCTGCCGGAAGGGGCGGTCGGTCTGATTGCCTGTAGCCTCCAGGCTAACAGCGTTGGGGCGATTCAACTGGCTGGTGTGCAGTCGGGCAGACGAGGGCGCGGGGTGGGCACTGCCCTCGTGCAGGGCGCGCTGGATTGGTTTCGCGCGCAAGGCGTGGTTCGTGCCGAAGTAACCACACAAGCGCGGAACGTTCCAGCGCAGCGACTGTATCAGCAAATGGGTTTTTTTACCCGTCGGATGACACTCTATTATCATAAGTGGTTGGACGAGGAAATATGAACCGTCGTCCGCTCCTGGTTCTGGTCATTCTTTCTGGGCTATCCCTGGCGTTGGGAGTGGCAGGACTGTACGCTGAATCCTATCCCTTGGGTCTAGCGGCAAGTCTGATGCTGGTGGGGTTTGTGCCAGGCTATGGGGTGTTGAGCTTGATACCTGCCCCTTCCTCCCGAGCGTGGCTGGTTCGAGGCTTTGCGGCGTTGGCACTGAGCTATGCCATCTCCATTGTCCTGCTTATGGTATTGGTTTACCTGACCGGTGCAGTTACGCCAGCGGGGGTGTTGATTGCCTACGGTCTGTTGTTGGCATTTTTGGTTGTTTTGGCCTGGAGAGCACCCCGGTTGCCAGATGACGAACATGAGGAGGAAGCTCCATCTGCTTTCTTTGTCGTCGGATTGCTCTCCCTGATCGCCGTCGCCCTTTTCCTGCGAACATGGGGCAATCAGTATTCGGACTTACAAGGGGACGAGGCAGAGATACTCTTTCGTGCGACCAAACTCATTTTGGGCACTGAGAACTCATTGATTACTCATTCCAAAGGCCCGGCTGAGATACTCATTGTTTCAGTGTTTGGAGCGTTAACTGGCAGGCTTGATGAGTTCACCGTGCGGCTTCCTTTCGCCTTGGCCAGTGTGGGGGGCGTGGTGGGGACCGGGCTCCTCGGCCGAGAGTTGTTTGGTCCTCTGGCTGGTTTGGCAGCCGGGGGATTGCTGACCGTCAACGGGGTGTTTGTCACCTATGCGCGCACAGCCCAATACCAGAGCTTGATGTTTCTCTTCAGTGTATGGGCTGCATGGTACTTCTTCGCCTATTACCGGCGCGGGAGATCTTATTCTTTGCTGTTGGGGGCTTTCTTGCTTTCGGCTGCCTTTTTGACCCATTTTGAGGCGATTCTTCTGGTCCCATTGCCAGCCTTTTTGGTGTGGCGCCGGTTGGCCGTGAGCGAGACCTCCTGGCGCAGCCAATGGCGCACCCCGGTGATGGCAGGAGGGTTGATGTTAGTCATCCTGGCCGCCTTCTATTTGCCTGCTTTTCTAAACCCTCAGTTAGAGGAGACCGGCTCATATCTTTCGCAGCGGGTGGGCTCGGCCTTCCCCTACAATAACTTTCCGCTTCTTTATGTCAGCAGCTTGACGTACAATGCCTTCTATTATCTGCCTATCTCAGCGGGGTTGTTGGGTCTCGCCTTGTTGATCGCGCTTAAGCGTGCGTTGCTGTGGAGCGTCGGCGCATATGTCTTGGTCCTGTTTGCGGTCTTTGGCCTGGCTATCGTCTTGAGTCAGTTTGTTCCCTCTGCCCTTCCTCTTTATCTTCTGATCTTGACGCTGGTGGGCGCCATGGTGTTGGTCCTTTCTGATCGCCTGCCGGACGCGGTGCGTGGCGTGGTGATCTGGGGGGCGCTGGCTTGGTTGGTTTACCTCTTTCTGGTTGTCCGGCCGGGTAATCACTATTACGTCTTTTTTCCTGCCGCTGCCTTGTTGGCCGGTTGGGGGGTAGGGGATGCCTACGATTGGCTAGATATGCATACCGAGGGGGTTAGTAAGGGGCTGGCAGAGGGTGCTCTGGGTTTGATCCTACTTGGCGGATTTGTGGTTACTGTATATTACCAGTATCTGTTGGTCGTGCGCAATGACCTGGAATACATTCTCACCTACCCAGAGAATCGTCGTTCATTTTTTGTTACCGATGGTCGCTTTCCATTCAACACCCGCATTGGCTTTGGATTCCCATACCGCCTGGGGTGGCAGATGGTGGGACACCTCTATCGCACAGGAGAGCTGGGAGATGATTGGGGAGGCAATGACAAAGCCAACAGTCCAGGTTGGTATACTCCGGGATCGACGCGCACAGACTGCTATCCACGCAACGTGATGATGGGAGAGATCACTCACAAGGAAGGTGGCGTGTCCTTGCCCTTTGACCTTGAGGCCGGTCGCTATAGCCTGCGCTACCGGATTTGGGATAATGACCATCTGCGTATGCAAGTCTACACTCTTGATCCTCTAGGAGAATTTCGTGCTCCCCAAGACTTGGTTGAGCCCGCTTGGTATCCCACACAGGTCACTGTCAAGGATTTGAGTCTATCGGACACAGCCGAGGAGGAGGTCGCATATCTGTCGCCACCGATACAATTCTCGCTTTCCCCAGAAGCAAAGACTCAGTTGGCCGATGTCATTGACTCGCGGTTGGCACAGGTGAGCGATCAAGTGGCACTGGTGGGATATCAAGTCGACGAGAAATGGTCACAACCTGACGGCGCTGTGTTAGTGACGCTGTATTGGCAGGCAGTTGAAACACCGCATTTGTCTTTTAAGGTCTTCGTCCACCTGATCGGGGAACAAACGACGGTACAAGGCGACGATTTTCCCGCTTGTGGCACGCTACAGATGCCGCGCTGGAAGGTCGGACAACTAATCGCCGATCGACATCTCCTGCATCTGCCGCCTGATGCAAATTCTGGTGATTATCGGCTGGAGGTTGGTATCTACGAGCCCCAGACTGGTTTACGCATGGATTGGCTGGATGAGGCCGGCAACCCGGCCGGCAACAGCTACCAGCTGACTGAGATTGTTGTTCGCTGAATTGAAGGGACCTTAATATTGATGGAACCGAGTACATCTCGCTCTCTTTCTGTGGTTGTCCCTCTCCTGAACGAGGCCGACAGCCTTCGCCCCCTTTACGATCGACTGATTGACTCCCTGGTCGAGGTGGGTGAGCTATACGAGGTCATTTTCGTGGACGACGGCAGCACCGACGCATCTTCTTCTGTTTTGGAGGATCTGTATCGAATTGACGCGGAACACGTGCGGGTGATTCAGTTCCGCCGCAACTTTGGAAAGACGGCGGCTCTGAATGCTGGCTTTGCTCACGCCTGTGGTCAAGTCATTATTACGCTGGATGCTGACCTACAGGATGATCCGGCTGAGATTCCGGCTATGCTCGCCAAGCTGGACGAAGGCTATGACTTGGTTGCTGCCTGGCGCACTGACCGGCAGGATCCCCTGGAAAAAACGGTACCATCGCGCCTTTTTAATTTCACCGTGTCCCGTTTCACGGGTGTGGGTTTGCACGATTTCAACTGTGGCTTCAAAGTCTATCGCCGCGCCGTGACTGACTCGGTCAGGCTGTACGGCGAGCTGCATCGCTTCATCCCAGTGCTGGCTCACCAGCAGGGCTTTCGCATTGCAGAGGTACCGGTTCAGCACCATCCTCGCCGGGCAGGGGCGTCCAAGTATGGGGCCAGGCGATATGCTAAGGGTTTCTTGGACTTTGGCACTGTGCTTTTCTTGACGACCTATCTCAAGCGTCCGCTACATCTCTTTGGGGCGGCTGGCCTGGCTGTCTTTGGGGTCGGTACGATCATCAACCTGTATCTGACCATCCTTTGGCTGTTGCGCGAGGTAGGGGGCCGGACCGACATTGCGGCCATTGGCACTCGCCCATTGCTAATGGTCGGTGTACTGGCGATGATTCTGGGTATCCAACTAATCTCCATTGGTCTGCTGGGTGAAATGCTGCGCTATTTCACCTTTCGCCCTACTGAGGAGTACGCTATTCGCCGGGTCTTGGGAGAGACGCGCATAGCTGGTGGTTAAGGACTGTAGTTGTACTATGCTCACTGCCGTGAAATTAACCGGATAGAAGGCATCTGCTTGTGCCGAGCATATATGATAGTCTAGATGGCAGACGTTACGGAAACCTACAGAAGTACCTAAATCCCAATCCTGTCCAGCGTTGGTTGCTGCGGCGGTATTTTGGACGCGTCGTGGAGTTGGTGAGGGAAACCGGCGCGCGGACGATCCTGGACGTGGGCTGCGGCGAGGGCTTCACCTTGAAAGAATTGCGTGAAGGTGGGGTGGAGGCAGCAATGGTCGGGGTTGACAACCGCCCGGCTGCGCTGGCCTGGAGCCAAGCCAATGGCATAGCTCAATCACCGTTGAACGCGGCTGACGCTCACTACTTGCCTTTTCCCGACAGCAGCTTTGACTTGGCGCTGTGCCTGGAGGTGTTGGAACATTTGCCCGATTCAGGGGCGGGTCTGCGCGAGTTGCTGCGGGTGGCCCGGGACTGCATTGTGGTGAGTGTGCCCCACGAGCCGTTCTTCCGAGGGTCGAACTTCTTACGCGGCAAGCACCTGCGCGCGCTTGGCAACGATCCGGAACACTTGCATGCCTACAGCGGGCGTGACTTTCGCCGGCTGGCGGCGGCTCATGCACAGGTGGTGTGGCATGGCTATAGCTTCCCCTGGCAGATTGCATTGGTGCGGAAAGCGGGGTAAAATTCACGCCGATATTCTTGCATTCTGGCTTAGCTTGGCTACCATTGGGGATGTCTTCCAAGAAGGAGATGGGCGAGGCACGTTGCTATTGTATCGTGCCGTCGCCCTTTTGCTTCACCTATGACTGATTCGGCTGCATCCAATGGAGCAGTGAAAGGTAATCAGGGAACTGTGAATCGGGGGATCGGAGGTCGGGAAAGCGGAGACCGCAACAGGCGCGGGTATTTCTTGACTCCGTCGTCTTCTTCTTCCCCGGTTCCTATGTTCCTGATCTTGGCAGGCGTGCTGCTTCTGGCTGCCTGGTTGCGCTGGCGTTATCTCCTCAATGTGCAGCCCTATCCCGACGAGTTTGTCACGTTGCTGGCAGTGAGGATGATTCTGCAAAAGGGCGTGCCGGTGCTCCCATCAGGCCTGTTCTACGAACACGGCCTGCTCTTCTCTTACGCGGGCGCGGCTGCCGGT
>JAUVPY010000126.1 GCA_030598425.1 Anaerolineae bacterium | reverse complement strand
GACCTGCTCGCCCCTATCGAAAGCGGTGTCGACGCCACCGCTGATGGACATGTGTGCTCCCAAACGTGCCATATATCTCACCCCTCATTTCCGTGCTTATTCTCTCCCCAAGTATACACGCCATCGACCCACGTCAGCAAGTTGCCACGAAGTCCTCGTAGCGCAACGAAGAGCGTGAAATCCTCAAGGCGTAACAAAAAAGCGTGGGTAGGTCTTCGACCCTACCCACGCTACGGAGACTCCTGGCCCATCCCGCCAGTCCAGCAGTAATCAGCGTGCTCAGTGGGATGTCGGTGAGGAAGCTGGTGGCGGTGACCGCCCAGACGCAACGAGGCAGATCGTGCAGTGAAGCTCGTTGCTGGTCAGGCATCCCCCAACAGATCGACGGCCAGTTGGGCGTAGATTGGGGCAGCGGTGTAACAGTCGGCCAGGCGAATGCACTCGTCGGCGATGTGAGCCTGAGTCTCCTCACCGGGCCCCATCCCCACCGTGGGGATGCCGGCGACACCCATGGTGTAAACGCCGTCGGTCGAAAAATCCCACGTGCCGATGGGGGGGCGCTCGCCGGTTACCTCTCTAACCGCCTGACCCGTCGCCTGCACCAGGATGTGGTTCTCGGACACCACCCAGGCCGGGTAGTGCTCCACGTCACGGCAACGGTAGCCGGTGTAGCTGGTATAGTCAAACTCGGCCAGAGAGACCTCGGCACGCACGTTTTCACGCACGATGACGCCCTCCACCTCGGCCAGGGCCTTGGCCTCGGTTTCGCCCAGCGTCAGCCGCCGGTCAATGACAAAGGTGCAGCTATCGGGGATGACGTTTTTGCTGGCGGCTGTATTCTCGATACGAGTAACAGCTAACGTTCCCTTGCCCAGGAAGGGGTCCTCGGCCAGCATCTCGGACAGCAACTCCAATGAAAAAACGACACGCGCCGCGTCATAAATCGCGTTCTCACCCAGATGAGGCATCGAGGCGTGGGACGAGCGGCCACGCACAGTGACGTGCATTTCCATCCGCCCGCGGTGTCCTCGACTCACTCGCAGGTTGGTCGGTTCGGCCAGCACCACCCAATCGGGGCGAAGGCCCTCCTCCTCGACAAGCACGCGCATCGCGTATCCTTCGCACGGCTCCTCTTGTACCACGCCAACCACATAAAGGTCGCCGGCCAGCTCTACGCCCCTGTCCTTGAGTGCCTTTGCGCCGTAGACCAGACTGGCCAATGGGCCCTTCATGTCCGTTGCGCCACGGCCGTAAAGAAGGCCGTCATGAATCTCGGCACCGAAGGGGTCGTGAGTCCAGGCCCCGGGATCGCCTACACCCACGGTGTCCATATGGCCGTTGTACAGAAAGCGAGGACCAGTTCCCGGCCCGATGCGCCCCACTACGTTGCCAATGCGATCGGTCCACACGTCATCGAAGCCGACGGCGCGCATCTCGGACCCCAGGCGCTCAGCGACACCCTTTTCCTCGCACGAGATGCTGGGAATGCGCACCAAGTCCTGCAAGAATGATGTTAATGCCTGTTGGTCCTGTGTCGAGAGTTCAAACATTAGAGGATCCTCACTGAACAAGTATCAAATCTCAAATCTTAAATATCAGGCTGTAATGTTCGGATTGGCCATCTGCCATTTGTTATTTGCCATTTGATACTTGGTATTTGGTGTTTCTTCTAGTACGCGCCATCGCCAAAGAGGATGGTAGGAACGGTACGCAGGAGAATCTTTAGATCAAGGGCCGGGCTCCATTGCTCAACGTAGTAGATGTCAAGGAGCGCCATCTCGTCAAAGGGGAGTTCACTCCGTCCACTGACTTGCCACAAGCCTGTAATACCCGGCGCGGTTTCCAACCGGCGCATGTGCCACGGCTGGTACTGGGCGACCTCTTCTGGCAAAGGAGGTCGTGGTCCGATAATGCTCATATCGCCGCGCAGCACATTATAAAACTGAGGCAGCTCGTCCAGGCTGAAGCGCCGCAGCCCGCGCCCCACACGCGTGACGCGTGGGTCATCTTTGATCTTAAAGATCGGTCCATCGGCTTCGTTCAGGTTGCGGAGGAGATCTATCTGATCCTCAGCACCGATCTTCATCGAGCGGAATTTATACAAGGTGAAAGGCTTACCACCCTGGCCCACCCGATCCTGGCGAAAGAGTATCGGCCCTGAAGAATCCATTTTGATGGCCAAGGCGATCAGTGCCATCAAGGGGGCCGTGAGTATCAGAACAGACAGCGAAAAGACGACATCAACAGCTCTCTTCATAAAACGAGTGAAAGGACTGACACGTACCTGCCTGATACCGATCAAAGGGATGCCAGCCATCTCGGTGATAGCCATACGGCTGAGGGTCATCTGGAACAGATCAGGCACGATACGTGCCCTGACGTTCTCCCGCTCACATTGAGCCATGATGGCCATGATCTTGCGATGGTATTGCCAGGGCAAAGTGATGATGACTGCATCGATGGCCTCGTCTTGGACCAGTACGGCCAGGTTATCCAAGCTGCCCAACCCCTTAAAACGGCCGATGTCAGTGGTACCCTTGGCCGGGTCGTCATCCACAAAGCCAACGATTTCGTAACCCATGTCGGGATGCGCAACCATAGTGCGCATCACGGTGCGTCCCACCTCGCCCGCGCCGACGATGACCGTCCGGGCCACACCAATACCCCGTCGCCGCAAGTGTCCCAGCCAAATGTTCTTGACGATGCGGCTAAGACTGAGCAAGACAATGATCAGCGCCCCAGCATAAAAGAAAATGAGGCGAGAGTAAAAAGTCGGTCGCGAGATGAAGACCAACAGGACCATGATCACAATCCCAGTCGTGGTGCCGTTGATGATGGCAGCCAGTTCGTCGAACCAGGTTACCCCCTGACGCGGGCTGTAGAGACCTTGTCGGCGGTAAGCCACAATGAGCACAACTGTGAGGATCAGGGCGAAGGGGGTGTAAACGGAAAATGGAACGACAAAGGCAGGATCAACAGCGCGTAGCCATTGCAGTTCGTAGCGAATCCAATACGCGATGGCGAAGGCTATATTGATGAGGATTGCGTCACTGATCACCAGGCCAGCAATCAGCACCCAGCGACGCTTAATGCTCGCTAATAGCCTGTTTCTTCTTTGAACGGAAGCCGGTGTTGGTACTGGTTCTGCCACAGGAGTACCTCCTGTCAAGGAGCGAGCAGGGGTCTCTCTACCACTTATCCCCTATCCCCTCTTCTCCCAGCGCCCGGTCATAGGTGTTCAAGGTCTGGCGGGCGGTACGCGCCCAGGTGAAATCAGCAGCGTGAGCCAGCCCCTTGGTCACCATCTCCTGACGAAGCGATACCTCGCTCAACGCGCGGCGCATCGCCTCAACCAGTTGGGCCTCATCGTCGGGCGACACCAACAGGGCGGCGTCACCCGCCACTTCGGGCAGCGACGCAACGTTCGTGGTGACGACCGGCGTACCACAAGCCATGGCCTCTAACACCGGCAGGCCGAAGCCCTCGAAACGCGATGGATAGACGAATAGATCGGCGGCATTATACCTCCACGGAAGCTCCTGTGGTATCACGTAGCCGGGAAAGATGACGTCGCCGGTCAAGCCCAGGCGCTCTACTTCAGCGAAAATGTGGCCGTAATACCACCCTTTGCCCCCAGCTACCACAAGCCTGGGAATGTCGGGGTCTACCTGACGCCACTGACTATAGGCCCGAACCAGCTTCTGCACGTTCTTGCGCGGCTCCAGGGTGCCCAGGAACAGAATGAAACGATCGGGCAATGCACGCTCACTCCGAAAGCGGGCTGTCTCTGCCGCCGGTAGTGGACGGAATATTTCATCCACTCCGCAGTACGCCACGTCCACCCGGTCAGGGGGCACACCCAGCATCTTCACCACGTCGCGCTTGGTGCTTTCAGAGATAGTAATGACCCGCCGTGCGCGACGGGCCGAACGTGCGGTGAATATGCTCAAATACCAGCGATTCCAGGGGCGGAACGCCTCCGGAAAATGGTAGAAGCTCAAGTCGTAAATGGTCACCACAAACGGGCAGGACGTCACCAGGGGGCCAGCGAAGGCCATGGCGTGCAGAAGATCAACCTTACTCTGACGAAGTGCCATAGGTTGCACCAGTTGTTCCCACAAGATGCGCACCACCGGCCTATGCGTCGGCCACCGGCTATAATGGAGCCTAAGCCGCTCATCCGCGAAGCGACGGTCACCCAAATAGACAGTGTAGCGATAACCAGAGTCAATCTGCCCCAGGTTCCTTAGCAAATGGTAGATATAGGAATTGATGCCCGCCCCTCTATAATTACGGCTGAGAGAGAGCAGGTGAGCGTTGAGGCCAATGTGAGTCGAAGATGAGGCTTGCGCGTCCACAGCGATATTATACCACAGTTGTCGGACAGGGGCGAAGCGCTTTGCCTGGATGGGCTCTCAACCGAGTCCCTTGTAGATTTCCACAGTGCGAGCTGCGAGCTGCGACTGGGTGAACTGGTCCAAAACGCGCTGACGGCCCTTTTGCGCCAGTTCGAGGCGCAAGTGAGCATCTCCCAACAATCTCTGGAGTTGCGCACGTAGGTCAGCCGGGTCTCCCTCGGCGAAGGTCAAGCCCGCATCGCCGATGACCTCGGGGATCGCGCCACAACGCGCCCCGACGACCACCGACTGGCAGGCCATGGCCTCGATGAGCACCCGGCCAAACTGCTCCTTCCAATTGGGGCGAGTACGAGAGGGGAGCACCAATACATCGAGTCCGCTGTAATAATAAGGCATCTGCGTGGACGGGATGGGCAGGTCGAAAGCGACGCGGGGCAAAATGCCCAACCACTGGGCCATCTTCTCCAATCGATCACGCTCTGGTCCGCTGCCTAAGATGCGCAACTCCCACGGCCCCCGGAGCTGGGCGACCGCTTCTAAGAGGATATCAATGCCCTTCTCTGGCACCAGACGGCCAATGTAGCCGATGACCATCTCGCTTTGCGAGGGGCGGCGTGTGCTGCGGCGTAGCAACACGCTCGGCTTGCTCGGGCGCGATGGACGGGTGATCCGGTGGTATATGCCGGGGTCCACGCCGAATTGCGGGATCACCTCCACCGGTCCGGTGTAGCCTTTGGCCCGCCACACGTCTACCCCCTCAGCGTTGCCGGTCAACAGCGCGTCCGTACGAGCCAGCACATAAGATTCCATCCACCTGAAAGGAGGTGGGTATCTACGCGGGAGGTTCTGCCAGGTGAATACCACCGTGCGTGCATCCAAGCGCCGCGCGGCCCGCATCGCCCGGAAGGTGGCCAGGTTGTAGGGTTCCTCGTCAATGTGCACCACGTCCGGCCCTACCTCACGCATCACTCTCCCAAGAGTGGGGTAGTAGTGCAGGTGGAAGTGACCGTTGAAAGCGATGGGCTCAATACGCAGATCGTAGCCGGTGGTATGAACGCGCTCGAGTCGCAGGGTGCCCCGCTCGTCCTGCCATTCGGGGGGGACCACTACCGTAAGCTCGACGTCATCGTGCTGGGCGATCTCTTCCAACTTCTTTTGATAGGCCCCCACCACGCAGGCCTTGGAGATCATGAGGACTTTCATAGGCTTTGGGATTGATGCTCCGTAGTTAGGCCCATTATATCCTATGCTCAGACCTCAAGCAAACACATCGCCAAACAATGCGCTCTAGCTCCAGCAAGTTCAAACGTGAAGTGCCTGGCACCTTGTTCCAACTCCATTTGAATTGACAATCCCCTCCCCCTTTGCTATACTATGACTGCACCCGGTAGAGAGGGGGTATCCCCGCTCGCCGTCCAGTATTCCCTGTCCCGGGTACTGAAGAGGAGGGATGGCAGAGTGGACGATTGCGGCGGTCTTGAAAACCGCTGAGGCCGCAAGGTCTCCGGGGGTTCGAATCCCTCTCCCTCCGCCAAAATAGCTAAATGTCCATTATATCCAAGCACAACATGGGGAGGTGCCAGAGTGGACGATTGGGGCCGCCTGCTAAGTGGTTGTGGGGTTAAAGCTCCACCGTGGGTTCGAATCCCACCCTCCCCGCCAAGGAACCCAATCGGCCACCCACGAGGGTGGCCGATTGCCTTTTCCTATGTTTGACAGATTCGAGTATAATAATGGTAAGTATAAGGCGACCCTAGTTCGGGCGCTCAGGTGAAGAGTGATGAGACGGACACAACGAGTTCGATGGATAGTTTATCTGGTTTTGATTTTCACCTCCCTTCTGTCATCGGTTGTCGACGCACAGACGGAGGGGCAGGTATTGGTGATGGAAGCGACCGGGCCGGTGACGCCGGTCATGCTCAGCTTCATCGAGCGGGGTATTGAGGCAGCGGAGGAGCAAGACGCTGAGGCGCTGGTCATTATGCTCGACACGCCTGGCGGGGACGTGGAATTGACCCGGAAGATCATCCAGGTCATCGTCACCTCGGACGTTCCGGTGGCGGTTTACGTCGCGCCGCGCGGGGCCTTGGCCGCCTCGGCCGGAACCTTCATCACGCTGGCAGGTCACGTGGCGGCGATGGCGCCGACCACGAGCATCGGCGCGGCCAGCCCAATCAGCGGCCAGGGCGAGGAGATCCCCGAGACCCTAAAAGACAAAATCACCAACATCTTGCAGGCCGAGATCGAGGGCTTGGCACAGCGCCGAGGCGAGGAGGCGGTCGAATGGGCGCGCGAAGCGGTCAGCGAAGCCAAGGCTGCCACGGCCGAGGAGGCGCTGGAGTTGGGGGTGATTGATTTCATCGCCAACGACCTCGAGGACCTGCTGAGCCAGATGGACGGCTTCAGTGTGACGCTCCACGACGAGCGAGAGGTGACGCTCCAAACCGAGGACGCGCCGATAGAAGAGCTAGCGATGACGCCCATCGAGCAGATCTTGCACACCATCACCAACCCCAACATCGCCTTCAGTCTGCTGCCCCTGGGCATCAACGGCATTCTCTTTGAGCTATCGAGTCCGGGCGGGGTCGCCGCGGGGGTGGTGGGCGTCATCTGTCTGCTGCTCGCCTTCTATGCGTTGGGGGTGCTCG
>JAUVPY010000087.1 GCA_030598425.1 Anaerolineae bacterium | reverse complement strand
GCGAGACCGCCAAGATTGACGCTCTCATCGCCAAGGTCGAGAAGACTATCGCGCGGTTACAGGAATACCGGACCGCGCTGATCTCGGCGGCTGTGACGGGCAAGATTGAGGTGAGAGGTGAAGTGTAAAACGTAACGGGTAAGGAGTTGAGCATGCCGGTCAACATCTCCGAGGCCAACTTCGAGGCCAGCATCGAGCGCGCGCTGGTGCAAAACGGCTACCTGAAGCGGACGCCGGCCGACTACGACCGCGACCTGTGCCTGGACAGCGACCTGGTCATCAAGTTTATCCAGATCAGCCAGCCCCGGACCTGGGAGCGCTACACACAGCAGTACGGTGGGGCCGCCCCGCGCCGCCTGGTCGAGCGGCTGGCCGGCCAGATCGAGCGCCGCGGCACGCTGCACGTCCTGCGCAACGAATTTAAGGACTCGGGCTGCCATTTCCGGCTGGCCTATTTCCGCCCCAACACCACCCTCAACCCCGACGAACAGAAACGCTACCAGGCCAACCTTTTCAGCGTGGTGCGACAGCTCCGCTACCGCCCCGAAGAGGACCCCAGTCAGCCGGAGCTGGACCTGACTCTCTTCCTCAACGGCCTGCCGCTCTTCAGCGCCGAGTTAAAAAACCGATTCACCGGCCAGACCTTTGAAGACGCCATCAGACAATACCGGCTCACCCGCCCCTCGCGGGAACCGCTCTTCAAGCTGGGGCGCTGCCTGGGCCACTTCGCGGTAGACGACCAGGAAGTATACGTAACACCCCACCTGGAGGACGAGGCCACCGAGTTCCTGCCTTTCAACCGGGGCTACAAGCACGGGAAGGGCAATCCCCCCGCGCCGCCCACCTCGGGCCGCTTCGCCACCTCCTACCTGTGGGAGCAGACCTGGGCGCCGGACAGCGTGCTCAACCTGGTCCAGCGCTTCATCCACATGTATGACGAGGAAGACGAGGAGGGCAACAAGACCGGCAAAAAGAAACTGGTCTTCCCCCGCTACCACCAGCTTATCGCGGTGCGCGAACTGGTGGACGACGCCCGCGCCAACGGCCCCGGCGGGCGCTACCTGGTCCAACACAGCGCCGGAAGCGGTAAGACCTTTACCATCGCCTGGCTGGCCCACCAGCTTTCGGTGCTGCACGACGACCAGGACCAGCCGATCTTCGACACGGTGATCGTCGTCTCCGACCGCCGCGTAATCGATCGGCAGCTACGAAAGGCCGTGCGTCACTTCGAAAAGACACGCGGCGTGGTCGAAGCCATTGAAAAGGACTCGCAGCAACTCAAAGAGGCTCTGGAAACCGGCAAACCCATCATCGTCACCACCTTGCAGAAGTTTCCCGTCATCTCGCGCCAGGTGGGTGAGCTGCCCGGCCAGCGCTTTGCCCTGATCGTGGACGAGGCCCACTCCTCTCAATCAGGGGCCACCACCCAACACCTGAACCGCACCCTCCAGGTCGGCAGCCTGGAAGAAGCGGCCAGTGAAGACAGGGACGACAGGCTGGAGGACATGGAGGACATCCTGGTCGAAGAGATGTCACTGCGCCGCCACCTGCCCAACGTCAGCACCTTCGCCTTCACCGCCACCTCCAAGGCTAAAACACTGCAACTCTTCGGCCACAAAGGCCTCGACGGCAAGCCCCGGCCCTTCAGTCTATATCCCATGCGCCAGGCCATCGAAGAGGAGTTCATCCTGGATGTGCTGAGGAACTACATCACCTACAAATCCTACTGGCGGCTGCTCAAAACGGTGGAGGACGATCCCAGCTACGACCGCCGCAAGGCCCAGCGCCTGCTCAAATCCTTTGTCGAGCTAAGCGACCACGCCATCGACCAGAAGGTGGCCATCATGGTCGATCACTTCGCCTACGAAGTGGCCCAGCGCATCGATGGCCAGGCCAAGGCCATGATTGTCAGCCGTTCGCGCCTGCACGCGGTGCGCTACAAGCTGGCGGTGGACCGCTACCTGGCCGAACGCGGCTATCCCTTTAAGTCGCTGGTCGCCTTTTCGGGCACGGTTACCGATGGCGACAACCAATACACCGAAACGGGTATGAACACGGCCGCGGCCGGCGTGCGCATCCCCGAGAGCGCCACCGCCGAGACCTTCAAAAAGCCGGACTTCCGCCTGCTCATCGTGGCCAACAAGTTCCAGACCGGCTTCGACCAGTCCCTGCTACACACCATGTACGTGGACAAGACGCTGGGCGGCGTCAACGCCGTCCAGACCCTGTCGCGCCTCAACCGCATTCATCCGCCCCACAAGAAGGGGACCATCGTGCTGGATTTTGCCAACGAGGCGGACGACATCCGCAAGGCCTTCGAACCCTATTACGAGACCACCTTGCTCAGCGAGGAAACCGACCCTAACGTGCTCTACCGATTGCAGGAGGAATTGGACGACTACCACTTCTACACTGAAGAAGAAATCGAGACCTTCGTCGAAGTCTACCTCACCGGCGGACGCCAGGACCAAGGCAGGCTGTATGCCATGCTCGGTCCGGTGGTAGAGCGCTTCAAAGCGGCTGAAGAAAACGAGCAGGGTGAGTTCCGGGACAAGCTCAACGACTTCGTGCGCCTGTACGCTTTCCTGGCCCAGATCCTGCCCTTCCTCGAGACCGATTGGGAAAAACGCTTCCTCTTCGGGCGCCTGCTGCTGCGCTCCCTGCCCGCCCCGGACAACGAACTGCCCAGTGCCGTCCGCGAGCAGGTGGCTTTGGACAGCTATCGCCTGCACAAGACCTTCGACGCCGACATCCAGCTTCAACGCGGTGCGGGCGAGCTGGCCCCGGTCGGCCGGGGAGGCTTCGGCGAGGTGCCCGAGGAAATGGACCCGCTGTCGGCCATCATCGAAGATCTGAATGACACCTATGACATCAAGCCCAATGGCGACGCCCGGGCCGCCATCGAGCAGCTCCAGGGCAAACTGGCCGAGGACATGGCCGTCAGGAACAGTATCGAAGTCAACCCGCCCGAAACCGCCCGCCTGACCTTTGACCAGGTGGCCAACCAACTGTTCAGCGAGATGGTGGACAACTACTTTGAGTTCTACCGGCAGGTCACCGACGACCCCCAGGCCAAGCGCTACTTTTTCGATTGGCTGTACGATCAATACCGTAGTCAGGCTGAGGGGCAGGACGATAGTTAAGAGGGAGACCACTTAGGAGACATTGACACGACAGTCGACCGGGAGTCGGACGACATAGCAATGCGAACCCAGGACTTCGACTTCAAGGGCATTGAAGGCATTCAGTTTGTTAGGACGAGGTGATGCTTGGAGGATATCCAGCGCTCAATAGCGGAGTTGGGATGATGGCTCTCCATCGCCTGTACGTTGACGAAGTAGGCAACCACGACATGACTCACGCTGACGACCCAAACCAACGATTCCTATCATTGACTGGCGTGATCCTGGAGTCCGAGCACACCTTGCGTATGCTTCGGCCGGAGATGGACAATATCAAACGCGAGTTTTTTCAGCGTGACCCCGACGAACCGGTTATTTTCCATCGCAAAGAGATGGTTAACAAACGCCCGCCATTTCACGCCTTGCGGAACCCGGAGACAGAGCAAAGATTTAACACCACGTTGCTGACGGCTCTAGCCCGTTGGCAGTACTGGGTCATCACCATCGTCATAGACAAGAAAGCACACCGAGACCATTATCAGGTGTGGCACTATCATCCTTACCACTACTGCCTAGCGGTCCTGCTGGAGCGATTCCTCCTTTTCTTGCACTATGGCGATCTCAGGGGTGACGTCATGGTGGAAAGCCGAGGCGGCAGAGAGGACCGAAAGCTCAAAGAGTCCTACACCCGTCTCTACGAGCGCGGTACCGACAACATCCCTCCAGAGCGCTGGCGCTCGCGGCTGACTTCGCGTGAGCTCAAAGTCAAGCCCAAGAGTGCCGACATAGCTGGCCTGCAACTCGCGGACCTGATCGCCCATCCGTCACGCCGGGAAGTGCTGATTGAACACCAGTTGATTGTAGACGATCGGCACACGTTCGGCGATCAGATCTGTGCCATCCTGCGCCAGAGCAAATACCATCGAAACTGGCAAACAGGGCAGATCGAAGGATACGGCAAGAAACTACTGCCCTAAAAAGAGAAGCGCCCATGCGGGCGCCCTCCCGATGGCCTACGGCCATCCACCTCCACTAAATGGATTACTGATATTATACCACAGATCAGGTCCAAAAGTCAACGTCTTTGCGTCGTCTTTTTGGGGAATTTTGTAGTGGTCAGCAAAGTGTCGAACGCTTATTTCATCGCAGCGACGCAGCCTGTCCTGGCGGATTGTCAGGGAAACCACTGAGTTTTTATATTTTTCGGCTATATATAGCAGTTCTTCCAGGGACCGGAAGCCAAAAAATGAGAATTCTAGCCATCGAAAAAGAAGTCCCCGGCCTCAGCGCAGAGGACTTCAAGCCCCATCTCTCAGCCGAGGCCGCCAGGGCGTGGGAGCTCTACCAGGCTGGCGTTTTCCGCGAACTATACTTCCGCCAGGACCGGCCCGAAGCCGTGCTGATCCTCGAATGCGCGGACATCGAAGAAGCGGAGGGGGTGCTCGATACCCTGCCCCTGGTCAAAGCGGGATTGATCACTTTTGAAATCATCCCGTTAAGACCTTATTCCGGCTTTGCACGGCTCTTCCGCGAAGATGAATGAATCAAGAAAGCCCCTGCCAAGGCAGGGGCTTGTTCATGCGGTCATGCCGCCAACGGTCGTCTCGTCAACAGGTATTGTAGACGCATACAGACCGCCCGTGCTCCGCGCCGTGAGCGTGGCCACGGGTAAGCGCTTCAGTCGTCGCCGGCCGAAGCGCGGCGTTATTCACTTGTAAGTTAAGTGTCTCGCGGGCTAGGGGGTGAAAAAATCAAGCAACACCCTGGACTCTGCGCACGTCAACAGCGGCTGGGCCTTTTTGCCCCTGCTCGACTGCAAACTCGACGCGGTCGCCTTCTTCCAGGTTGCGGTACCCTTCTTGCCCCTCGATGGCAGAGTAATGCACAAAAACATCTTCCCCGCCGTCGCGGCTAATGAAGCCGTAGCCCTTATGACCGTTGAACCACTTGACGGTCCCAGTTTCACGTTCACTCATTTCTTGGAAATCTCCTTCCCCCGAACGGGGATATATTGGTTTGCGACGCGGGGTTTGCTTCTGGTGCCAAAAACAAACCGCCCAGACTTAGCAAATCTGGACGGATCCTAACGACCTGAACAAAACTTACCACGCCTTACTAAACATAGTATACAACATCCTCGCGAAAATGTCAAACTCGACCTGTCAAGTAGGTAGACTTCAATTGGTTGACTACTTCGCAAAACTGTGATAGAAAAAGAAGGTGCATTGGTGGCCCGTATGCCCCACGAACGACAGGTGCTGACCGTCGCCTTCAGCCACGATGGCACACGGCTGGCCACGGGCAGCCACGATGCGGTGAAGATATGGGAGTTTAAGTAGATGTACGTCCTCGTGGTCTCACTCGCGGCTGCGTTGCTTCTGATTGCTGCTCACCTCATCTTCCGGCGCGTTGGGCGCGATTATGAACGGCAGGGAAGGCTCACCCCCTTTTCCAGCTTCCTGGAAGTCGTCATATTCGCCCTCCACGGTATGGCGTCTTACCTTTTCCTCGACTCGGATTTGGGGCACGTTCGCCCTGGTAGCCCGGTCACCATCCTGGCCATCATCGCCATGGTCGTCGGTCTGGTGCTGCTGGCCATGGCCATGGGTGGGCTCGGCATAAAGCGGTCTGTTGGCCAGGAGGTCACCGCCCTGAAGCAGTCGGGGCTGTATCGTTGGAGCCGCAATCCACAAATCGTGGCCTATGGTCTCTTCATTTTCGGCCACGCGCTGCTGTGGCCCTCGTGGTCAGGCGCGGTGTGGGTCATCTTGTACTGGCTGATTGGGCACATGATGGTCCGCACCGAGGAAGCCCACCTGAACCAGGTATACGGCCAAGCGTATGCGATCTACTGCTCGCGTACCCCGCGTTACATCGGCCTTCCGAAACCGGCTAAACGCCCAGGTCATTTAGACGCTGAGTAGTACACTGTAAATGCAAATTATCACGAGGATGGTGTCGTGCGCATCACCAATTTCCCCATTCAGAACCAGGAGATGATCGAACAGTCAGCTAACCTGCTGGTGGAAGGGTTCAAGGAGCATTGGCCCAATGCCTGGCCGGATCTGGACGCGGCGCTGGAGGAAGTCCGGGGCAGTTGTGGAGACGATAGGATCAGGAGGACGCGGGGGTGGGCGCCAGAGGGATGCCCTCGGCGGTGATATTCCGGTAGAGACTGAAACCGTCTCGCTCCATACCCTCCCACCGCTCCAATCCGATGACGCGGGGACCGATGAGCACGTCATATTCTAGCGACACTCGGGCAGCAAGCGTACTAATCTCCCCGCGTAATGACCAACTCTCTTCTCTGACAATCACCAGAATGTCTATATCGGACCAGGGGCCACTGTCGCCACGAGCCTTTGAGCCAAAGAGGGTAGCTTGGAGGATCTCACCAGGAAAGCGTTCGTGCAGCCGATGGACAAAGACCTGAATGGCTTGACGTTCTTCTTCGGAAAGGCGAGCGATGGAGTGTTCAATCACAGCCACGCCTCCTGCTGCAAGAGTTGTTCGACTCGTTCGACAAAACGTTGGGCGTCGCTCAAGTCTTTCTCTGCCACCTCCGCCTCCGCCGGAATCTCGATTTCGTAGTCGCTCACACGCCGATTGTCCATCACTCGACCATAGATGTCGCTATACTCGGCTTCGATCAAGCCCGATTTGACAAAATGCTCTCAAAAGGCGGCAACCACACCTGAATGCTTGCTGCGTGCATGCCCCCGAGTAGCCAGCAAGGCATTGGCCGCGTAAAATATGGCGTAGTAAGCGCGGTTGATTGCCGAGCCGAAAAAGCCGTCGGCGATGTTGTGAGCAGCCACTTCCAACATCTGGCCGGCATGTTCCATATAGAGGCTGACTTCGCGCTCTGGTGTGGACATTGACGCCTCGCCTGACAAGTATAACAGGGAACCAGGGGAAAGACAAAGTGGCAAACTCACTGGATTTCACGTAGATGGACAGCACAAGGAGCGAGAGTCATATGCCCCGTGACAGACGAAGACCCGTGTACTCGACAAACCCGGATGTCCGCACACGCTGCCGCAAGTGTGGGAGCAATCCGTGTCGTTGCTCACGAAAGGTCAGGAGTCTACCCCCAGATCAGCAGGAGGCCCACATTCGGCGCGAAAAGAAAGGGCGGCGCGGCAAGACGGTGACCGTGGTCAGTAATCTTCAGCTATCGGCGGAAGATATGAAATCCCTCGCTAAACGCCTGAAGCGGGCGTGCGGCACGGGCGGCACCGTCAAGGATGGCAACATCGAGATCCAGGGGGACCACCGCGACAAGGTAGCGGGTGAGCTACAGGCGTTAGGCTACAAGACTAAGTTTACCGGGGGATAGAATACTTTGGAAATCCATCGCGCCACATTGGACACCTGCGCCCAGGCGACCGGCACCGTCGTCGTCATCGACGTGCTGCGCGCCTTCACCACCGCCGCCTACGCCTTCGCCGCCAGTGCGGCCGACATCACGCTGGTGGCGGCCATCGAAGAGGCCTTCGCCCTGCGTGAGCGGAACCCCGACCTTTTGTTGGCGGGCGAAGTCTACGGCCTGCCGATTGAGGGCTTCGACCACGGCAACTCGCCCTCCGCCTTTCTTGACGTGGACCTCTCGGGCCGCCGCCTGGTCCAGCGCACCAGCGCCGGGACCCAGGGCGTGGTGCGCAGCCAGAACGCCGATACCCTGCTGGCGGCGAGCCTGTGCTGCGCGCGGGCCACGGTTGACTACATCCGCCGTCACCCAGGGCCCCCCATCACCCTGGTCATCACCGGTGCCCGCCCCGTCGACCCGGCTGACGAGGACGCCGCCTGCGCCGATTATCTGGAGGCGCTGCTGACGGGGCAAGAGCCAGACCGGGCCGAGATCGTCCGGCGCGTGCGCGAGTCTCAGGTGGCCGCCAAGTTCCTGGACCCGGCGGCCCCAAACTTCCCCTCCGCCGACCTGGACTGTGCGGTGGACATCGACCGTTTCGATTTTGCGCTGCTGGTGAGGCGGCAGGAGGGTCAGTTGATGATGGAGCCAGGTCCGCACTTGCCCTGCGGCAAGCACGGGTGACCTGGCGTTTTCTACGGCCCGACACGCAGGTCACGGACCTGCTGCGAGCATTTGCCACTCTGTTAAGCGACTTTGCAGGAGCCGGGAATGAACTGGCTATGCAGTTCTAAATAGCTTGACAATGTCATGTTTCACTGATTGCTCGCCAGGGATCGCCAGATCCCGGCCTTGCGCGACGGAAACTTGCCAAAATCAGTACCTCAGACGGGGATCTGGCGATCCCCTTGGAGCAGATTAACTGTGGGAGGATTTCCGCCGAGCT
>JAUVPY010000392.1 GCA_030598425.1 Anaerolineae bacterium | reverse complement strand
TATCCACCCGTCCGTGCAGCCCAAAGTGATCCACGATGCCGCGCCCACCCCGACCTAGCACACCCTCCCCGTGGGCGTCGTCCACCATCAGCATCAGGTCGTGCGCCTCAGCCACGACGGCCAGGTGATCGAGGGGGCGATGTCGCCATCCATCGAAAAGACACCGTCGGTGATAAGTATGGCGCGCCGGTAACCCTCTTCTTGGGTCTCCTTGACCACGCGGCGCAGGTCGTCGGCGTCGTTGTGCCGGTAGCGTGCGATGCGCGCCCTGGAAAGTCGGCAGCCGTCAATGATGCTGGCGTGGTTGAGCTCGTCGGAGAATATCACGTCCTCTTTGCCGACCAGGGCTGGGATGACGTCCAGGTTGGCGCTGAAGCCTGACTGGAAAGAGATAGCCCCTTCCACCCCCTTGAATTCTGCCAGGCGCCGCTCTAACTCCAGGTGCAGGTCCATCGTCCCCGCGATGGTGCGCACCGCGCCTGGCCCCACGCCGTGCGTTTCGATGGCCCCTTGGGCGGCATCCTTCAGGTGTGGATGATTGGCCAGTCCGAGGTAATTGTTCGAGCAGAAGTTGAGCACTCGACGTCCATCTACGTCGAGCCATGCCCCTTGCGGCGATGACAGGGTGCGAATCGTGGTGAATAGGCCCTGCGATTTGAGCGCGTCCAGTTCGTCTCGAATCCATGTTAATCTGTCGGACATCGTTGTCTCACCATCCTTGCGCGCCGTCAGCGCGACAGATGCATCGGCATGATCACATGGATGTAGTCGTCGTCTCCAACCGGCCGCAGCACGCCGGG
This sequence comes from Anaerolineae bacterium, assembly GCA_030598425.1. GTDB lineage: Bacteria > Chloroflexota > Anaerolineae > 4572-78 > NAK82 > JAUVPY01. Next base: position 2,877 of record JAUVPY010000392.1, on the reverse strand, counting down.
ACTCGAAGCAGTGGTCGTCTCCAGAACCACCTGAGCCGAATCGACGACTGACAGAACGTCAATCAGATACTTGGCGTTGAAGGCAATCTCGACGGGATCGCCTTCAATGTGGGCATCCATCTGCCCGACATTGTCACCCAGTTCAGCGCTCGTCGCCTCCAACGTAATGTGACCGGGCATCAGTTCGTCGCCGGGTGCGACTTCCAGGCGCACGATGTTGGCCGCATCGCGAGCGAAGAGATGTGAGACACGCGCAGCTTTGAGAAAGCTGGACGAGTCGAGCACGGTGCGGGTTGCGTGACCTGAGGGGATAATCTGGTTGTAGTCGGGGAACTTTCCTTCGATGAGTTGCGAAACCAGGTCCACGTCGTTTAAGTGAAACAAAATTTGATTGCGTGCCGGGGTGATGATCACATCCACCTGATCTTCCTGATCGGCCGCAATGCGTGCCAACTCTCCCAGCGCCCGCGCTGGGATGATCACCTCAACGGGCTGGTCAAGCGCCTGGCCGATAGGTGCATTTCGCACCGACAGACGGAAACCATCTGCGGCTGCCAGCGTCAGTCGATCGCCCTCAAAACGGGCCAACACGCCGGTGAGGATGGGGCGACTCTCGTCAGTAGCGGCTGAAAATGCCACCTGGTCGATCATCCGGCGCAGATCTTCAGGCGCGAGGCTGATGGCACTTTCGCCGTCCTCAGCCGTAGGAATGATGGGGAATTCCTGGGCATCCATGCCCTTGATGTTGGCCTCAAAGCGAGCGCAGCGCGCATTGAGTGTCTGCGTGCGCACTACCAACTCCATGTCGATCCGTTCCGGCGGCAGCGAGTTGACGAAGTCGGTCAGCAACCGGGCCGGCACAGTGGTGGCCCCTTCCTCTTCCACTTTGGCTCCCACCCAACAATTGACGCCGAGTTCCAGGTTGGTGGCTGATAGCTTCAGGCGGCCGTTGTCCGTTGCCAACATCACATTCGACAAGATCGGCAATGTGCTCCGGCTGGCGACTGCACGCCCGACGATGCTCAATCCTTTGGCCAGATTTTCTTGCAGGCAGGAGACTTTCACGACAGATCCTCCTTAGTTGAGATTATAAGTTGATTGGCACATATCTTCTGAAGTACAGTATTGCCCAGCTTGTGCCTGGTACTAGGGGGGTTGTTTCTGACAGTATACTATATTTCGTGGGTTTGTTCAAGTCATTCCTTCCACACGGGTGCGTTCAGATTTCGGGGCAAGTTCTCAGTCTAGCATCCTGAGTAGCGCAGAACGCAGTGCAGGTGTACGGCCCCCGCTTTGCTACGGCCTACTCAGGATGCTAGGCTCGGGTTTGTCAACAGACCACTTGCGCTGTTACAACGCCAGGTGTAAACTGAGTCGGTGGGAAGGACAGGACGATGTCGAAGTGGGAGAATCGTTCCAAAAAATGGGAAGCAAGATCGGCAGTGTAGGGGCGGGGCGCGTTTCGCCCCTGCGGACTCTACTCATCCCCATCGGCCTGGGCTTGACGCTGCTGCTGGCGACCTGGCTGCGGTTCTATCGTCTGGCCGGGCAGAGCCTCTGGTCTGACGAGGGAAATAGCGTGGCGCTGGCCCAGACCGGGCTAGGTGAGATCGCCAGCCGCACCGCCCTGGACATTCATCCACCCCTGTACTACTGGCTGTTGCACGGCTGGATGCGGATCTTTGGTGAGAGCGAGATCGCGGTCCGTTCCATGTCGGCGGTAACTGGCGTGCTGTTGGTGGCGGTCGTCTTCTTGCTGGGGACGCGGCTCTTCGACAGATGGGTGGGGCTTCTGGCAGCCTTCATCGCGGCCGTGTCACCTTTTCAAGTGTACTACGCGCAAGAGGCTCGTATGTACGCGCTTCTGGCACTCTTGGGCGCGTTGACGGTGTGGGCCACAATTGGGTGGGTGAATGACTGGATACGAGTAGCGAGGGACGGGGGTTCAGGGAGTGCGGGATCTGGAACCCGTTACCCATTCCTTATCTCTCGTTACGCGTTGCTCTACGTGCTTGCCGCGACCTTGGGTCTGTACACCCACTACGCCTTCCCTGTGATCCTCGTCGCCACCAATCTCGCCGTCCTGGCCTGGCTGTGGCGGACCCGCGAGGAGGGACAGGTCGCCCGACGGCTGGTTGGCTGGCTTGTTTTGCAGCTTGTGCCGCTGATCCTCTATTTGCCCTGGTTGCCCATTGCCTGGCGACAGCTTACCACGTGGCCGGCACCACCACCCGCCGGCGCTCAAAACGCCTGGAGGGACGTCTGGGGGACGTTGAACTTCGGGCCAATGAGTATCAATGTAGGCGCCCCCTGGCTGATCATATTGGGGCTATTGGCGCTTGTGGGCATCCTCCGCCTCCTTCGGCAGGAGCCGTTGCCCAAAGCCACACTGCATCTGCTTTACCTTGGATTGCCTATTGCGCTAACCCTGGTGCTCTTTAAACCAGCCTACCTCAAGTTCCTGCTGGTCGCCAGCCCGGCCCTGTGCTTGCTTCTGGCCCTCGGCCTACTCGGAGGAGGTTCCGGGAAAGGCGTAGGTCGGGTAGGCTGGCCGGGTGCCACTCTTGTGGCGCTGCTGGGCGCCGGCCTGGTCCTGGCTGCCGCCTGGGGACCGCTTAAGGCCTACTACACCGACCCGGCCCTCGCCCGCGACGACTATCGGGGCGTGGCACGCTACCTGGAGGCCGTTGCCGGGCCGGAGGATGCCATCATTCTCAACGCCGGGGGCCAGCAAGAGGTCTTTGGCTATTATTTTCAGGGTGACACGCCGGTCTATCCGCTGCCACGCACGCGCCCGTTGGACCCGATGGCGACCGTCGCTGAGATGGAGGCGATTCTGGCCCAGTCACCACGCGTCTTCGCCCTCTACTGGGCGAC
>JAUVPY010000001.1 GCA_030598425.1 Anaerolineae bacterium | reverse complement strand
TATGACCTGGGTGTGCACGGCATCATACGTGACGCCCAAGACAACCCCCTGAAGGGTATCACCGTTGAAGTAATCGGGGAAGAAGAGACCTACTCTGAGAGCTCCGATGGCGATGGCGAATATGATATTCACCTCGGCACTTTGCTAGACCACCCAGACGACGCCACATGGTACGTTCAGCTCAAGGAAGGCGACCAAATCGTCTCAGAGAAGATCGAGTGGACCTCCTCTCGCGATTGTGAGGATGACGACATGATACAAATACTGCGCCTGGAGTGGAAGCGGAAATCGTAAGCCATGAGTCAGATGCGAATGCGTATCACCTTCTCCAAGGGCCGGCAGCTCAAATACATCTCCCACCTCGACCTGGCGTTAGCTTGGACGCGGGTACTGCGGCGCGCCGGGGTTCCGCTGGCCTACTCACAGGTGTACAACCCTCAGGCCAACACCCAGCTTGCTTCCGGATTGCCTCTGGGCTACACCGGAGCCGCGGAGGTAATGGATGTTATCTTTACCGACCGGATGGCTCCAGAGGAGTTCATTGCTTGTGTGGATCCAACTTTGCCCGAGGGGTTAAGCATCGCCAGAGCTGAAGAAGTGCCACTAAAATCCCCATCGCCGCAATCAGCACTCCGCCAGGCTGTGTACCGCATTACTGTGGAAACCTCACTGACAGAGGTAGAATTGAACCAGCGTGTAGCAAACCTGATGGCCAGCGATCAACTCGAACAGCAACGTGTGCGCAGGGGGCGTGTCGAGACCTTTGACCTACGCCCTCTCGTAGACGACGTGCGCCTGGAAGCCATCGGCGACGGCCAGGCCGTGTTCTTTATGCGGCTGAGCGCAGGACAACACGGCAACGTGCGACCCGATGCGGTTCTAGCCGCCTTGGGTCTGGAGGATGCCTTTGTCCAAGTCGAGCGCACGCGACTGCTGTTCGAATTTGACAGTCTATGATTATGTGGATATAATTACCTTTTGTGAGACTGATCGGTCTCGGTATATGCTAGCTGCAACTGCTGCCCAGATGGAGGCTTGAATGTACGCTGTAATTGAAACTGGTGGCAAGCAATATCGCGTCAGCGAGGGAGATGCCATCAGTGTTGAGAAGTTACCTTATGAAGTTGGCGATGAAGTCGAATTTGAACGAGTATTACTTGTTTCCGGGAAAGAAGGCGTGACCATTGGCCAGCCGATCGTCAAAGGGGCCAAAGTCGTGGCCACAGTTGAAGCCGAAGGGCGGGGCCGCAAGATCCTGGTCTGGAAGTATCGGCCCAAGCAACGCTATCGTCGGCGTCAAGGCCATCGGCAGGCATATACCCGTCTCCGCATCGAGAAGATTGTCCATTAGGCTTACCGACAGCCTATCACGTATGGCGTAACACCTGGAGGATACAATGGCTCATAAAAAAGGCGGTGGTTCCAGCCGCAATGGCCGCGACAGCCAATCACAGCGATTGGGTGTCAAGAAGTTTGGCGGCGAGAGGGTCCGTACTGGCAACATCTTGGTGCGCCAGCACGGAACTCGGTTCCAGCCTGGAGTTAACGTCGGAATGGGACGCGATTATACCTTGTTTGCCGCGTCCGACGGCTTTGTGAAGTTTGAATACGTGAGACGCGGCAAGCAGCGTATCAGCGTCTATCCCGATTTGTGAGGGATCGAAAAGGTTTTGGGCAAATTATCGAAAGGTTTTGGGTAAAGTAATGAAGGAAGGTATTCACCCGAAGTATTATCCGAATGCAACGGTCATATGTAGTTGTGGCAACACCTGGACAACTGGGTCAACGGTGGAGGTCATTCGCACCGACGTTTGCTCGGCATGCCATCCCTTTTTCACCGGCGAGCAGCGCATCGTGGACACGGCAGGACAGGTAGACCGCTATCAGAAGCGCCTGGAGCGCTTTGAAAAGCACGTGGCCGAGGAGAAGACGCGGCTTGATCAGGCCTCGCTCAAGGAACATGAGATACTGCTCAAGCAGCAGGTCGAAGCCTTGGATTTGAGCGAACGCGTAAATAAAGCCCTGGTTGAAGGTGGCCTGGCCAGCATAGGCGATGTGGTTAAAAAGCTGGAAGCCGGCGACCGAGAACTCTTAGCGGTAGACGGCGTTGGGCCCAAGGCATTGGAGGAAGTTAAGGGCCGACTCGAGGCGATCGGCCTAGTTCCTGCTTGAGGTGAAAGCTATCAGTTAGTGATGGAAAGTGCAAGGGCAGATGAGATCATCTGCTCTTTGTTCTTGGAGGTGGAGTATGTATCACCGCTACGACGGTGGCTGGATTGAGTTGATCTGCGGCAGTATGTTCAGCGGCAAGACCGAAGAGCTTATCCGCCGCATAAAACGCGCCCAGATCGCCCGCCAAAAGGTACAGGTCTTCAAGCCCATCCTCGACGACCGCTACGAAGTAGAAAAAGTCAGTTCACACGATGGGCTGCACTGGGATGCAATTACAGTACACGATGCCAACCAGATATTTTCCCTGGTCGAGCAAGACACTGATGTCATCGCCATTGACGAGGTACAGTTTTTCGACTGGACAATCGCCGACGTTTGCAACGAACTGGCCAACCGAAGTAAGCGCGTAATATTGGCAGGCTTGGATATGGACTTTCGCGGTGAACCCTTTGGCCCTATGCCACTCTTGATGGCTCAAGCCGAAGCTACTGACAAACTTCAGGCGATTTGCGTCGTATGCGGCGCTCCGGCCAGCCGCACCCAGCGTCTCATCAACGGCCGGCCGGCCAACTACGACGACCCGGTCATCTTGGTGGGCGCCAACGAGGTGTACGAGGCGCGCTGCCGTCGTTGCCACGAAGTGCCTCCGCCCAAGAACCAGTTGGTGGAATAGGTACGTCCTTCTACGATCCTCCTGTGTTATCTAACCCTAACTCACCAGCAATGCCCTGCATCGCTTCCAACACAATACCGACGTGCTCCCACAGATCTACACCCAGGGCCGCCGCACCAGCCTGGATTGCTTCCCGGTGAACGCCAGCCGCGAAGGCCTTGTCCTTCCACTTCTTCTTGATCGATTTAACCTTAACGTCTCGGATGTCTTTCGAAGGCCGGACTAAGGCCACGGCGACTATCAGGCCTGTGAGGTCATCTACGGCGTACAGAGCGTGCTCCAGCGGCGTCTGTCGCTCAACGCCCGTTACCTCAGTGGCGTGGGAAAGGACAGCCCGAACCACTGCTTCATCATAGCCGCGCTCGCGCAGGATAGGCGCGCCGGTATTGGGATGCCCATCGGTTGCGACGTCGGGATTCTGCTCATAGTCAAAATCGTGAATCAGCCCAACCAAACCCCACCGCTCTTCATCCTCGCCAAAGCGGCGGGCGTAGGCACGCATGCCGGCCTCCACCGCCAGCATATGGCGGCGGAGATTGATGTTCTTGGTATACTCACAGACCAGATCCCAGGCATCCTGTCGGTTGGGCATTGTTTTCCTCCTCACACTGTCAAGAGCAATAACCGATGGCAAATTCTACCCCACGGCGCTGACAAGCGCAAGCGAGCCGTGACTACGCCTAACGAAAGATGTGGCACAATATGTGCCGCGATTTGAACACACCCTTATAGAAAGAGTGCCCTAAAGCTTACCGGCGCTCTGGGGCACTCTTTTTCTTTATCCATTCTAACGAACGGCCAAACGTCACGTGAGACAAGCGAACAGACTCTCAGGCCATTGGTACTGGTTTTGACCCTCCGTTATATAGCGACAACGTTCAAAGGGGCCTGTTGCGATGAAAAAATGGTGCTTGTGTTTAGCCTCTTGCTGGACAACCAAGGTTATCGACGAAGAGCTCGGCGTGTTCCCTGGACCGCCAGCACAATCACCAAGAGCGCGGCCAGGGCAGCCGTTACGGTAACGGAGGTTCCGGGCAGCGTACCAGTTACAGGCAGCAACGCGTTGCCACCGCCGACCTGGAAGCCAACCCAATAGTAGTGGATCAGGCCGCCACCTTGATTGCGCTGCTCGGCGCGGACTGCATAGCCCCCATCCGGTGTGCCTTCAGGGACGGTAATTGTGGCCGAAAACGTGCCATCCTCAGCGGGGGTAACTTCTACTCCGGCGATTTCCCCCTCGCCCGTATCGCCGTTAGCCGCAATCATCACCCGCACCGTTATCCCAGGCTTAGCACCTTCCCCAGTAACAGCGATCTCAGTGCCTGGGTCGCCATTAATGGGACTGATGACGATGCGAATCGTCGCATCCGTTTCGCCACCTGCGAAGGCGGCAGATGTGGGAAGCAACAACGCCATCGCCAGCATTACTGCCATTAACACTCGGAAGGACATAGCCAACACCTCCTCAGAGGGGGAAAACGCCCCATTATGCAAACTGATTATGTCCACAATGAGATTATACCCCGAAATGGATTATATGTCAAGTTGAAGGCGTTATGTTCCACGGCTCGTGCAAAGTCGAGAGGGTAGCACCCTTCGATACGCCTGCGCTGCGCTCCGGCTACTCAGGATGCTAGTCTCAGAGATGACGGTCCTTTCGGTAGGATCGAACGCAAAAGGACCCGCGCCAAAGGGCAGGTCCGTGGGATAACAGCAGATGAAAAAAGGCCTACGAGGAGGGATCAGCGAATGGCAAACACCTGGACTGCATCTCCAGTCAATGCCAAACGCTGCGGAGGGGCTGACCCGTCTGCCGGAACACGCCAGATTCCGGCTGAAGGCAGCCCTTCTGTCTCAGTAGAAGCTGGCTGATCCTGGGCGACGTGGCGCGCAAAGATAAGGTAAGTGCCATCAAGTGTCCAGTGTGGGCTACTCTCAAGGAAGTCATCCCCGATTGTGAGGGAACGGCTCTCGCCGGTCTGGACGTCGATAATCTCAAGAGCTGTATCACCGCTGCGTTGGGCAATGTAGGCAACTTGGCTGTCGGGCGGGGACCAGACTGCATCGCTCACAGGAAAATCGGTCAGTTGCCTGTGGTCGCTTCCGTCCGCTTTGGTCAGCCATAGGTGATCAAGCTCGTCCTGATAGGTTAAGCTGCGCCCATCGGGAGACCACGCGTGGTTAGTTGGAGAAAGTCCAGCTCCCATCTGAACAGGACTACCTCCGGCCACGTAGAAAGCGAAGGATGGATCACCGAAATCGACTAAAAACCGCGTGCTATCGGGAGACCATACGACAACATCAGGACACAAACGCCTTTCGGATATCTGCGGAGCAGTCGTGCCAAGGGTACGCCAGCCGGTGCCGTCTGATTGGATTAGAATGACGTTATAAACGTCAGGGTCAGTCGTGGTTTCCAAGAAGGCGATATACTTGCCATCGGGTGACCACGTGGGGAAGAGAAAACGTCGCCCACCGACGGCCAACGGTTGGGGAGACTGCGATGTGTCAAGCCATTGAGCATACACATCATCATTCAACGTATAGACCACACCGCTGCTGTCAGGAAACCAGGAGACTGAGCCGGCCAACCCATCGCTCAGCATGATGGGTGTCCCACCGGCAGTTGAAACAGCCCAAAGGCCATCGTCGACCTGCTGGTAGGCGACCCATTGACCATCAGGCGAGACATAATAGGGGGCACATTCGGTGGGCTGCAGGTTGCGAGCCAACAGCGTGATTTCGCTGCCATCCGTCTTCATCATATGCAGGTTCTTGCCGTCCAGGTAGGCAATCCGCAATGCCGAGGGGGGCGGTGTAGCGTCATACTCGGGAACCTGTGGTGGCTCGCAACCGGTCACAAACAACAGGAGCGCCAGGCTCAACAGGACGGCCCCAACAAAAGAACGCCCTGAGCCGCCTGAAAAACCCAAAAAATCCCGCCTGCCTACTTTTGTTGCCGGTTGGTGGAAAATGCAACGCAGTCTGACAAGCGGGGTGGAGACAAACTCGTTGACGCCCATCTGATTTGTTGTGAAAGATGGCAACTTACGTTGCCGAATGATCCGTCTCTTCTTCATCCAGCGAGAGTTTCCCGGTTGTACGCACGACGCCGCGCTGCCACTGAGCATAGGCCAATGCAAGCAACATCAGCACCAACACTGATACCAGCAGGAACTCCATGACTGTTTTCTCGACTCCTTATCGCAATTGGGTGAAACAAACCAAGTCCAAGTATAACCCAACACGCTCCTGCTTGCATCAGTTAAGCTGCCTATTCTTTATTAGATATGGCCTACGCCATTGCACGTAGATTCGTCATAATGCATGCAACTACTCTCATCCTGTCTCGGGTTCATCGAGACCGAACTGAGAAGGAGGAAGGTTTCGGGGTAACATCACTCGCACGGTTGTGCCCTGCCCTGGCATAGAATCAACGGACATTCGACCGCCAAAGAGTTGCACCCGCTCCTTAACACCCATCAACCCGAGCCCGCCCATGTTGACCAGCTCGGCGGTATCTTCAGGAACGGCAAATCCGATCCCGTCATCCTGCACAGTGACGACAATCTGATCAGCCAGAAACTGAGCGTCGACCTGTGCGTGAGACGCCCGAGCGTGCTTACGGATGTTTATGAGCGCTTCTTGCACAATCCGGTAAACGGCCACCTCCATAGCGGGAGACAAATCCTCTGTGCCGCCTTCCACATTCAACGATACGTCAACGGTATCTTTTTGAGCTAGATCGTTAGCCAGGTACTGCAACGCAGGTACCATGCCCAAGTCTTCCAAAACAGTGGGACGCAGATCACGGCTCGTCTGGCGCACGCTATCAATGGAAAGTGTAACCATCTTGCGCAGCTCACGCAGTTGATCTTTGGCATCCTCCGGATCCTCGGAAATCGCTTCGCGGGCCAACTCTGTCCGCTGGCCGATAGCAATTAGAGATTGAACGGTATCGTCGTGTAGGTCACGCGCAATACGCTTGCGTTCTTCTTCCTGAGTTTGGGTGATAGCGGCCACATATTGCCGAAGCCCGGCCTGATAACGGGCAATCTGTTCCACCATCCGGTTAAAATCACTGCCCAGGTCGCGCAGCTCGCGGATAGGGCTGGGAGTCACCTGAACCTCGTAATTGCCGGTGGCGACTAGCCGAGCGCGGGCTGCTAGCTCAGCAATCGGGCGGACGACGCGCTGCGCTCCCCACGAGACGATAACCGCAACCAGCACCACCCCGAGGATCAGAGCCAGAATGATGGGTCGCAGGGAAATACGGGCAGGGGCTACCACGTCGGCCCACGGCTCCTGGATCACCAATCCCCAGCCTGTCACATCAACGATGGCGTAGCCGACCACCTGACGCGCTTTCCCCAGATCCTGGATGATGAGCGCTCCGTCGTATTCGCCCCGCATAAGATTAAAAACGGAACCTCGTTGGCTGAAGTCAGCACTTATAAGTGAGTAATCAGGATGGTAAATGACACTCCCATTACGATCAATCAAGTAGGCTTCGCCGACATCGCCGACCTGTAGTTTCTGAATTTCCTCACCAATACGTTGAAAGCGCACGTAAAATCGCCCGGCTAATACACCCTGAAATTCGCCTTCACGCGAAATAACAGGCACGGTTACTACAATGATATCTTCGTCGGACCCAGGTTCCTGGATAATATCGGAGAAGGTAAACGATCTTAGGGCACGCGTGTTTTGAAAATAGGGGCGGGTGGAAAAATCTTGGCCCTGGAGGTCAGGGCGAAAAGGTTCTGTGACGGTCACAATGCCGTCGGTGTTGAGTATGATAACGCCGCCATCGAAGTCTATGAACAGGTCACGGGCCTGCGTGAGGGCATTCTTCTGCAGGGTTGGGTCGCCACCGCGCACGACATCGAGGTTAGAGAGAGTGGTTAGCACACGCACGAAATTGGCCATGTTCTCAGAAAGCCGATCCGCCGACACACGGGCTAGTTCTTCGTTTCGGCTAAGAGCCAACTTCTCAGCGACTTGTTGATAAGCATAGAATATTGAGCCTACTGCCAAGGCAAGCATTATGGCCAGAGGAAGGATCGTAAAGAGCAAGGCCTGCACACGCAGGCTGGCCCAGCGATCACTTAGGCTGGTCCAAAAGCTGGGCGATGCGTCGGACATTGGGTACCTTTAGAGTCTGAAGTACTGGCGATCCTGCCAGCGCCTCAGCGCCGTCGGAACGCGGGTGAGAAAAGGCCATAACATCGCTGCTACTGCTGACCAACACCGGCCGCCTGTTGCATGTACTGATCGGCGTGCTCCTGCGCCATACGCAGCGCATCGGCCGGGTCAGCGCCATAGAAAGCACCCTTTATGGCATCAGCAAAGGCTCGTTCCACTTCTGGGAACGCGTCCAACCGGTAAGGTCGTGCAGCATCCAATTGAAACAGGAACGGTTTGAGCAACGGATTGCCGGCGAAGTGTGGCGTGGTCTGAAGCCAAGCGCGCGCAGGATAGCGCCCCAGGCGGCGGGCCATAGGTAGTGCATAGCGATCGCTAGTAGCCCACTTCATAAACTCGAATGCAATCTGGCGATGTCGAGCGCCGCGTGGGACAAATAGGGCTGTACTGCCCAACGCCGAGGCCGCCCCTGCACCAGCCGGGGTTTCGGGTAACTCAGTCACACCCAGTGGGAAGTCAGGAGAAAGACTCTGAATGTAGTGAATGTCCCACGGGGTGCCGAAGAACATCGAAATCTTATCATCCAAGAAGAGCTTGCGCGGATCTTCATAGTCACGCGGGCGCGACGTAGGCAATGGCCCGTAGCCATCACGCGCCATAGAGGTAAGAAAACGCAACGCCTCGACGTTATTGGTATTGTCCAAAGTGAAGCGATAGCCGATAAAGGAATCACCCGTCATCACATCGCCGCCAGCTTCGGCCAGCCAGGCAAACACGTACCACGGTTCGACAGTGAACCCCAACCCATATCTTGACCCATCGGCACGCGTGAGGGTTGCAGCGTCATCAGCTAATTGCCGCCAGGTATAGCCAGCATCAGGATAAGGAAGATCTGCCTCCTCAAAATGGGCCTTGTTGTAAATCAACACCAGTGTATATATGTCGAGAGGGACCCCGTATTTCACTCCATCCCATACAACCTCGTCCATTGCCTGAGACATAAACTCTGCTTCGGCCCCCCATTCGGCCCACAAGTCATTCAGAGGCTCAGCATAACCCTGGGCGGCCATAGCCAAGGCATGTCCCTGTACCAGATCGGGCGGATCACCTACCTGGAGGGCGGCACGCAACTTGCCAGGCATTGTCTCACGCACGTAGGCCTGGATATTCACGTCGACGTTGGGGTAGGCACGCTCGAAATCGCTGGCCATTTCCTGAAATAATGGATCGGTCGCTACAAAATCGAGGTCCAGCCACACATCCAAGGTAATAGAATCAGAGGTGATAGCGGGGTTTAGCGGGGGTGCATCGCCCGGTGCATCTTTGGCTGGGGCGATGCGCTTCTGTGCACACCCTGCCAGAAAAAGAAAAATAATTAAGAGAAGTGTGGCCGCCTGTCCCCGGAAAAATGAAGAGTATGGGTGGCGTGTCATTCCCCTTCTCCGGCAGAAATCCAGCCTCGCCGGACGGCGTACATCACTGCTTCAGTGCGAGAGCTAACACCCAATTTGGAGAAGATGTTTGAAAGGTGAGCCTGTACTGTCCGGTCACTGATGAAAATCTGTTGGCCAATCTCTTTGTTAGTCAGACCTTTGCCTACCAGTCCCAGAATCTCTAATTCTCGCTCAGTGAGGCCATCGTGCTCGTCTTTGACTTCGGTTAGTGCGTCAGGCAGCGACCGCCCACTGGCAAATTGGGCGACAACCTTGCCTGCTACCGTCGGGTCCAGCGCCGACTGCCCAGCAGCCACGGTGCGGATGGCCTTCACCAGTTCCTCCATTTCGGCCGTCTTCAGAAGATAGCCATTCGCTCCAGCCTGGAGCAACGCGAAGACATACTCGTCGTCGTCGTGGGCCGTCAGAACCAAGACGGCCACTTCAGGAATCTCGGTTTTTATTCGACGGGTCGCCTCGACACCCGACAACCTAGGCATTCGTACGTCCATAACCACTAAGTCCGGCTTGAGCTCCTTAGCCAGGCGTACGGCCTCTTCACCGTCAGCAGCCTCGCCAATGACACGCAGATCAGGTTGGCGTTCCAGCAACTGGCGAGTGCCGGCACGCACCATGGCGTGATCATCAGCCAGAATCAGATTGATGGTGTTCATATGTCAGGCTCCTTGGGCGCGATCACAAGGCATAGTCAGGCCATCCTCCATCTTATTATACCAGCGATGAGGGTGGTAGACAAAGAATCATTGACACCCCCTACTTTTGATGCTATAATCGCGCTTGCTAGAATTGTTGCTCAAAAACCAGCTATGCCACTACTCCACTCAGAAAAAGATCCTGTTTCGTCGAGTTAGAGACTGACTTGCTATCCGCCCCCCACACGACAGGACATTAATGGCTGACCCTGACTTCGTCCCCGGCCCGGATTCCTCCGTGAGAGACTCTTTGGGAAGAGAGCTGGATGTAGAAATGGACGCATTTGGAGCCCGAAGGTCACCCCTCCTGCGCTATCTTCAGAACGTGTTAGTAGACCCTGACTTCGCCGTCTGGCAGGATCTTTATCTTCCACTCAGAGCGGTCCGCGCTGCAGATACAATGAAACCGGTAGTACCAAGGCATACCCTGACCAAAGATGAGATGACCCAACTCCAGCAGGCTGTCGTCCAGACAGAATCTCGCAAGTCGGGGGAAACGGTCTTTGAACGCGGCGAGCCCGGCGACACGTGTTACGTTATCGTCACCGGTCAAGTCGAAGTTCTGGTCTCTGATGCGTTGGGCAACGATGTAATGGTCTCAACCTTGGGGGCTGGCGACTTTTTCGGGGAAGTTGCCTTGTTGCAGAGCGTACCGCGCACAGCGACGGTCCGCACCTCACAACCTTCTCGCTTCCTGGTGCTCGACCGCGACCTGCTGGGAACTATTTCGCAGGTAGCACCCTCCGTGGCCGAGATGTTGATGGAAATAAGTCGACGCCGGTTGGAGACCAGGATACGCGATCCACAGGAACTCGTGTCACCGCTGCGTCGCTTCGCCCTAGAGGGGCACAGTCTCATCCGACAAACGCCGCTTGATGTGCGCCAGCTTGTCGCCGATGATCAGTACGCCGTCGTGCTGGGTGAGGCCGGCGCCGGCAAGACGACTGTACTACGGCGTATGATGCTTGACCTGGCCAATGAGGGCTTGAAGTCTCTTGAGGAGCCAGGCGGGACGACCGTTGTCCCGTTCTTCATCAAGTTGAATATGCTTACCTCTGAGCGTCGAGTAGAAGAGCTGATTCTCGAATCGTTGCACAGCTACGGAATTCTTGAAATCGAGACTAGAGCAGATTTGGCAGGGTTATTGAAGGGACAGGAATCAAACGCCCACCCGGCTCACAGCCTCGTCTTGTTGATGGACGGCCTGAACGAAATGAGTAGCCAGCCGGGGATAAGACGCGATCTCAATCGGTTCATTCAGGAATACTCGCATCACCGATTTGTGATGGCATGCCGGGCTCAGCACTACGCACCCATTGCGCGCTTTCGCACCGCTATGCTTCAGCGGCTAACTGGGGACGATGTCGACAACTTCTTGACAAAATACCTTGGAGCCGACCGGGGGCGTCGTGTGGCCCGAGAGATATATAGTGATCCTCAGCTCGAGGACCTGGCTCAGACTCCGCTGGCACTATATATGTTCGCGCAGATTGCAAAGGGCACGGAGCCCGTACTACCAAAGAACCGGGGGGTGCTCTTCAAACGGTTCACCAATAACCTATTGGAGCGCGTTGACACCGAATGGACGGAGATTTCCGACCGATCCAAGGATCAAGTACCCTTGGAGATTCGACGCGCTGCACTGGCCTCCTTGGGCCTTATGATGCAGGAAAACGAGATATGGGCCTTCCCGCGCAATCGTTGGACAGCGATTGTGACGCAGGAGATCTACCTCTATCGCGAGGCAGCCAGTCCTGAGGAACGCGAAGCCGCGCGCACTGTTGCGCCTCAGGACGTGATGGAAGAAACAATGTCTAGCGGTTTGGTTCGCTACTCTAGCGATCGAGAGTGGGTGGAGTTCGCTCATCATTCCCTGCAAGAGTTTTTCGCAGCACTCGCTTTGCGCGACCAGACCGTTGATCTAGAACCACTGCTCCTCACCGCCGAGAGTCGCCGGCAATGGTTGGGCACAATAGTGCTGCTTTATGGCATTTCTCGGCACAGGGAAACTCTCTTCTTCAGGATTCTAGGGCAGGGCATCGATTACAGCCGCATCTGGCTCGCGGCGGAATGTCTGGCTAATGCCGGAGGTGATATCACGTACGCGGCTGAAAGCTTGGAGGCAGCCATATCTGCCCAAAGCGCGATTGAGGCAAGACAGAGGCTCGGTATGCTCTTCAGCTTGGGGTTAGCTTGCCGGCAACTCAGCCGTTATCCGGAAGCCCTGATCTACCTGCATCGCGCCGCCGAATTGCAGCCCGGTTCAGCCGATGTGCAATACGAGCTTGGCTCTCTCTACCGGCTTGTGGATCAATACGATCGCGCTATCACGCATCTTGAGGAAGCCATTCGCGTACGGCCTGACTTCGTGGATGCCTACAATCAACTGGGTATCACGTACTACGACCAGAGCGAATACGTTGAGGCGCTGACTGTCTTTCGAGCAACTACTCAGCTTGAGCCTTCTAATCCGCATCACTATTATAACTTGGGCACTCTCCTAAAGCTGCTCCGCGATTACCCGGCAGCACGTAGTGCTTTTCAGACCGCTGTCGAATTGAAGCCCGACTACATAGAAGCTCGTACCCAGCTTGATATCCTGGTGAAAGCCCTGGCTTCGGGTGCGATCAGAGTGCTCGACCGCATACCGCTCCTCAGCAAACTGACATTGGAACAAAACGTACTGCTCGCCAACCGGCTTCAGGTCGTCGAGTTCGAACCAGGGCAAATTGTGTTTCACATGGGAGAGATGGGCGACACCTTCTACATCGTCGAAACAGGTGAAGTAGAAGTATTGGCCCCTGACGTGAAGGGTATGCCGAGCGTCCTGAACCGATTGGGGCCCACTGACTTCTTCGGAGAGATTGCCCTGCTGCGGGCGGTTCCACGTACGGCGACTATTCGTGTCGTTTCGCCGACCCGCCTGCTGGCTCTCAGCCGCGAAGATTTTAAGGACGTAATGGCTCGTTATCCCTCGGTAGCCCATCGACTGGCAGAGACGTCAAGCATGCGACTGCTGCGTGATCGTCAACGCGGTCGCCGGTCAGACCTGGACCGTTATTACGACCCGGCCTACATTGAAGAGCTAGTACAACAGAAAGAGGTCACAGTCGTCATGGGCGACATTCACGGTTCCACTTTCCTCACTAACGCCATTGGACCGGAACTCATGGTGGAGTTTCTTGACGAATATCTGATGCGTATGTCTAGCGTTGTCGTACAGGCTGGCGGGGCAATGGACCGCAGCTTGGGTGACAGCGTAATGGGGGTTTTCGGCTCTTTCTACGAGCGCCACGGTGAAAGCGATACGACTTCCGGTGACCGAGCTCTATTGGCCGCCCTCCAGATGCGCGAGACCTTTCTGGAACTGCGCGCCAAGTGGTCCAAAGAGAGCACCGAGTTTGAGCACGTCGGCGTAGGCATTGGACTCAGCACTGGCTCGGTGGCCAAGGGAACAGTCGGCTCAGAGACAGCGAGGGTCGGCTCGGCGGTCAATCTGGCGAACAAGCTCTCCAAGCTGGCCATCAAGGGCCGCCAGGAGAGCGAAATCTACGTGGATGGCCGCACCCACGAGATGTTGGGCGATGCCGTCATCGCCGAGCTTATCGACCCGGCCTACACCTCCCGCAAGGCGGGTGGCGTGCCGCTCAGAGCATATCGCATCATCAAGCGTCGCGAGGGGTAGGCCGATCTTCCTGAATCAGTCGTGGATATTTCTATCGAGCTGAGGGTTTACCGGCGATAACCTTAGATACGCTGGTAAGCTCGATTACGTTCTTCTGTTTGCAGTCGGGGCAACGGATCCAGTAGCGAGGTAAGCGCTGGCCCTGGATGAGTCCATCGCGATAGGGGCGTAACATTTCTGGATCGAGGGGGAAGTCAGTTCGACACGCACGACAGATTATCTTCTGCGCCATCAGCGGATGATGTTATGAGTATGAGATGGTGGCGCTACTGGCTCGTTACTCCAGCGAATGGCCGACAGCAATCGGCGACGCGCTTGCTCTAATTTGCCCGCGTCGTTAGCGTGGATTGTCAGCAATGGCTCCCCATTTTCAACCTGGTCGCCCACTTTTTTGTGATGGACGATGCCCACCGCGTAGTCAATGGGATCACCTTTCTTCTCGCGTCCGCCACCCAATAAGACCGCGGTCCGTCCAACCTGGTAGGCGTCGATTTCGGCTATAGTGCCCGCCTGGGGGGAGGGCAGATCCTCGACCAGTGACGCGCTGGGCAGTAGGCCGGGTGCTTCGAGCACAGCTCCGTCGCCACCTTGGGCAATGATCCATTCCATGAATTTGTGCCAGGCATTGCCATCGTCAAGGGAGCGGACCAGAATACTCCTGGCCTCATCGAGACTAGATGCCTTGTCGGCTAACAGCAACATCATTCCGGCCACGATCAGGCAATGCTCACGGAAGTCAGTCGGGCCACCCCCGTGCAGCGTGTCGATCGCTTCGCGCACCTCCAATGCATTTCCCACAGCATAGCCCAGTGGCTGATTCATGTCGGAGACGACAGCCGCTACTTTGCGCCCTGCCCCGCGACCAATGGCCACCATCACCTCAGCCAGTTCTTCGGCTTCGGCCTCAGTTTTCATGAAAGCCCCCTTACCCGCCTTCACGTCAAGGACAATCGCATCAGCGCCAGCGGCGATCTTTTTGCTCATTATGCTGCTGGCAATGAGAGGCATGCTCTCGACAGTACCCGTCACATCGCGCAAGGCGTAGAGCTTGCCATCGGCCGGGGCTAGGTCAGCCGACTGCCCAGCCACGACAATCCCGTGCTCAGTAAGTTGACGCAAGAATTCTTCTTGGCCAAGAGTGACAGTGAAACCTCGAATACTCTCAAGCTTGTCGAGGGTGCCGGCGGTGAAGTCCAGCCCACGCCCGCTCATCTTGCCGACGGGCAGCCCCTGGCTGGCGACCAGCGGTGCGACGACGAGCGTAGTCTTGTCCCCCACTCCACCGGTTGAGTGCTTGTCGACCACGAAGGGGGCGATATGGTGAAGGTCCAAAGTGTCGCCCGAACGAGCCATAGCCAAGGTCAAATCGGAGGCCTCACGATGCGTCATACCCCGTAGCAGCACAGCCATACACCAAGCCGCAGCCTGATAGTCAGGGATGTCGCCCCGGGTGTAGCCATCAACAAAGAATTGAATCTCCTCAGCCGAGAGTTCACCGCCGTCTCGCTTTTTAACTATGCTATCTACGGCACGCATCATCACCCTCCCAACTGAAATATCGGTGCGGCCGATTGCTTGCCGGTCTTGAGCATCGAGAGAATAGGTCGTGTTGACATCTTGTCTTTGTCCTCTCAGACGCCAACGAAGAGTCTAATGATGTCTCTCTGGTGAAAATTCAAATGTCAACACTTCCAAGTATACCTGTAAACAGACGCGCAAGCAAGAGAGAGGCACGCTGAAACAGGAGAGCTTTTTGCGCCAGAAATAGAGCATAGCCTGGCGTGGCGACGAGGCATAACCCACGAAGCGGCCACGGAAGGCCTCAGAATTAGTCAGCAGCTTGCGCGCTCTAGCGGCGTAAGGTAGAATTCAGCATCCAATCAGGCAAGTAGCACAGAATTGCATTTGGGGCCGTGTCAAGATATAATTCACTTGACACAAATGTTCTATTTCAGGAGAAAGTGATCGATGCGCGAAATCACCGTGGCCGTTGTGCAGATGCAGCCCAGACTCTACGAGGTGGGGGATAACCTCATCCGCATGACGGAATTTATTGAGAAGATCTGCCTGGAACAGCAGGTCGATCTGATCGTTTTCCCAGAACTGATCACCACTGGCTACGAGTGCGGCGTCCGCTTTACCGACCTGGCCGAAAAGGTCCCTGGCCACAGCGCCAACTTGATGGCGCAACAGGCCGCTGAATTCAGCACCCACATCGTTTTCGGCATGGCGCTCAAGGAGAAGGTAGAGAGCATCATTTACAACGCAGCCATTCTAATTGGGCCTGATGGCGAATTACTCGGCGACTATCGAAAAGTGCACCCGCGCGGCGAGGAGCGGCTGGCTTTTCGGCCTGGCTTTCGCTATCCGGTGCTGGAGACCAGTTTTGGAATGGTAGGCCTGATGTTGGGTTGGGACATGGCTTTCCCCGAAGTGGCTCGCTCTCTGGCGTTGGACGGGGCCGAGATTCTGTGTCTGTGTGCCAGTTGGGAGCGCCCTCACACCGAGGAATGGAATGCATTTTCACTGGCACGCGCCTTTGAGAACTCGATCTTCATTGCCGCTGCCAATCGCACAGGTGAGGAACCCAGCTACACTTTCTTTGGCCAAAGCATGATCGTTGGTCCGCGCGGCGAGATCTATAGCTCCATAAATGATGAGAGCGAGGGCTATGCTCTGGCTCGCGTGGATCTAGACGAAGTACGTCACTTGCGCGAAGAGTATCAGCTCCTCCAACTTCGCCAGCCAACGACCTACCGAGCCATCGTTCGCAAGTATTAACACGCTCAAGTCGCAGTTTGCCGTCTGTCCTTTATCCCCCATACACAGCGGAGCACAGCGATGAGATCGAGGCCCGGCTTGGGGCTTGGAATCTTGTGCATCCTTTGGGCCCTGAGCGCGTGTCAGGCAACGCCCGATTGGGTCTGGGAACGGGCCGAAGCAGGCCTGCCCCGTCAAGCAGTAACCTTGGCCCTAACTGTCGATCCCGGGGATCCAAGTCGACTCTGGGCCGGATATTACGCTCCCGGCGGTCTGGCTGTCAGCCCTGACGGAGGCCAGACGTGGACTATTGGTGCCCAAGGGTTGGGCGATAACCCGATTTTTGATCTGCTGCTCCTCCCTGGCGACGTTCTCTGGGCGGGGACCCGCGATGGCCTGCTGAAAAGCACAGATGGAGGGACAAGCTGGAAACCGGTAGCGACTGAAGGCCTGCCCTCAGCAACCGCCTTTGCCCTGGCAACTGACGCATCTGGGCAGGTTTACGTTGGATTCGATGATGCCGGGCTCTACCTGGGAGAGCCAGACAAGCACTTATGGGCACCGCTGGCGCGCGACGAGCCACTGAGCACCTCGGCAGTCCTCTCACTGGCAGTTTCACCCGATGGGAAACACCTATATGCGGGCACCGCAGGTCACGGACTGTACGCCAGCCAGGATGCCGGACAAACTTGGAAAGCCGCTTTTCCTGGTGACTACGCCCCCAATTTAGCCCTTAACCCCTTCGATCCGATGACGGCCGTAGCCAGCTTACGTAACCACCTGGTGCGAACCCACGACGGTGGTGGTTCCTGGGAGCCATTGCCTGTCGGCTGGGCGCTCGACGAGGTGGTTTCCCTACTATGGCTAGCGGACCCCTCTACGCAGTCGGGATCTGGCAACGGGGTATCCGGGACCCTCTTCGCCGGCAGTGGAAAGGGCCAGGTTTATTGCAGCCAAGACGGCGGTGAAACCTGGGAAGAGATTGGAGTCCGTGTGCCAACTCAGGGGGGCGTATTGGCTTTGGCTACGGCTGGGGGTCGGCTCTTGGCCGGAACCTGGACCGGCATTTATGCCACCCCAATGCCGCCCACATTCGGACCGCCCGGTCCTGGCCCGCAAGAACAAGGGGAACAGTGTGGCGATGCCAGTCAGACCTGGACGTATCTGTCACCATCGTTGGGCATCCCCAATGCCAACGCCCTCCTCGCCACCGATGACGGGCTGCTGATCGGTACACGCGCCGGGCTTTTCCGTTGGCGGCCGACGACGCGCCGTTGGGAAAGGGTACAACTGGGACACTCGCCCAACCAGGATTTCCAGCCAGGGGGCGTGACCGCGCTGGCGAGCGATTCGTCGGATGGGCGGGTAGCCTACGCGGGGGTAGCCAGCGGCGGGCTATATCGCAGCAACGACGGCGGCGCAAATTGGACACAAGTGCCCTCGGATCTGGAGATCGGCATCCGGGCCATACGCATTTCGCCGGAAGACGCCGCCCAAATCTACATACTGGCGGCCTGGGAGCGGATGTACGAAAGCAACGATGGAGGCCAAAGGTGGCAGGCTCGCTGGACCGGGATGGGCGTGACTACCGAGGCGATCAGTCTGGCGCTAGACCCGCAAAGTCCTTCGACCGTATACTTGGGCACCGACACTGGCCTTTATCGCAGCCGCTATAGAGGAAAAGACTGGCGGCCGGTAGGCCATCGGCTGGACGACCAGACAGTGCTGACCCTAGTGACCCGTCCTGCCCCAAATACCGAAGAAGGGGCATCAGTCCTTTATATCGGGGCGACGCGGGGGGCCTATCGTAGTTACGATGGCGGTGACACGGTGGAGCTGTGGGGAAAGGGGCTGGAGGAGAAATCAGTGACGGCCATTCTTTTTGATCCCAAGAATCCAAGGACTGTCTACGCAGGCACAGCTTACGCTGGGCTCTACCGGTCGGCCGATGGAGGTGAAACGTGGCAGTCCACAGGTCCTCCCGAGTTGGCGGAGGAATTGGTGGAAGCAATGGCATGGGGTCCGACAGGAGAACTGTTTGTTGCCTCAGCGAGCAGTGTATGGATGGGCAGCAAAGGGGTGAGCATCTACGGCACCGAATGGCGTTTTTGGAGATAGATCAGGAAAGCGCCACCCAGATGCCGCCCTCCTCCACCTTAGTGGAATAACTGGTAACACCTGTAGAAGCTGGTGGCCCAAGAACCTGACCGCTGGTTACGTCAAAGCCCGAACCGTGCCAGGGACAATTGACTGTGGTGCCGCGCAGGGGGCCTTCGCCGAGCGGGCCGCCTCGATGGGCGCAAATGTTATCAATAGCGTAGAAAACGCCTTTGACGTTAAATACAGCGATCTTCTTACTATCTACTTCTGCAACGATCCCCTTGCCGGGGGGAATCTCGTTGATGCTAGCTACTCGTCTGAACTCAGCCAATCAGAATCTCCGAACTACCTAGCTCAACTCTTCAGTCATTCAGCCGGACCGTGTTGAGACGGGACTACGTTTACTGCCTGCGGCCCTTTGATCGTCTCCTCGACTTCGAATTCCACTTCCTGCCCATCCGTCAGCACCGGAATCCCTTCACCCAGACCCGTCTTGTGCACGAAGATTTCCTCTCCGTTCTTCAAGCCGATGAAGCCAAATCCCTTTTGGGAGTTGAACCACTTCACTACGCCCTGAGCCTTGCCTTCGTCGTCGGTGAGCGGCATCATTACCCGGCAACGGGAACAGAATTCAGGCGGAGTCAGTGGCAGTCCCTTCTCCGCCAGTTCCCGCTGAGCGGTGACCGTGAATACAAACTCCCGTCCGCAATGCTGGCAGGTTGCCATTGTATCTGAATAATTCATTTTGTGCTCCTCTTCTTGCGACCTACCGAGCGAGACGGTGTTCTTTTGCGACTTGACTGAGCCTTGGTCGTTTTCGAGCTGCTGCGTCGCCGGCTGGAGGCGCGAGAGGCCCGTTTCCGACTGGCTGGTTTGGCCGCCTCGACCTCCACCTGTGACAACACCAGCAGGGTCGCCAGTCTATCCCGCCCACGAATGGCTATCAGCTCCCTGCCTTGGATGGCCCGGCGAGCCTTCGGCAGGCTGCGGACGAACACAGCCTTGCTGTTCCCCTTAGCAGACACCATCAGCAACCGGTCAGAAACATTAGCCACCGCCCCGGCTGCCAGTTGACCTGACTTGGCTGACAGGCTGGCGGTAACCACGCCTGTCCCATGGCGTCCCTGGGTGGGGTATTCGCTTAGAGCGCTGCGCTTACCGACACCCATCTCGGAGATGACAACCACATCACCCCGAGAGCGGTAGACCCCCATGCCCACCACCCAATCCTGTTCACCCATCTTCACACCGAACACCCCACCGGCCGGTAGGCCTGTGGGTCGGACGTCCCCCTCTGAAAAGCGAATAGCCTGGCCGTTCGAAACAATGAGGATTACCTCCTCCTTGCCAGTGGTGAGAACGGCCCAGCCCAGCGCATCGTCCTTGTCCAGCTTCATCACAGTGATCTCATTGGTGCGGGCGGCAGCCAGGTCAGCCAAGGTGACTCGTTTAACCCGGCCCAGTCGACTGGTGAGGAAAAGGTAACCGGCCGGGCCGTCCGCCCCTTGTTTCTCAGCAGGACCTGTAGGTGCTAACGCGAGTGCAGCCGCTATTGTCGGCTGAGCAGGAAGGCCAGCCAGTTCCGCGACCGACAACCCTTCACCAGGGGTCGCCCCAGGCGGGACCTGGTGAGTGGGTATCACGATAGCTGTGCCATCCTCAGTCAAGAGGTAAAGATTATCTCGCGTGTTGGCCGAAGCAATAGCGACCAGCGGGTCCTTCTGGCGGCCTCGGGCTGGCTCTACTCCCTGGTCGACGGGCCAGCAACAGACCCGGCCACTCTCGCTGACGGCAACGACCACGTATTCATCCGGCACCAGATCCTGGGCCATGAGCTGGCTCTTCTCACCGGCTACGATATGGGTGCGACGCGGCGAGCCATATTTCGATTTGAGTTCCAGCAAATCGGCCTTGATGACGCCTAATATCTTTTTAGGGCTGCGCAGCAGGTCTTCCAACACTTTAATGCGCTTCAGCACCTCTTTGTATTCAGTCTCGATTTTCTTGCGCTCCAGGGCAGCCAGGCGACGCAGTGGCATCTCGAGAATTGCCTGAGCCTGAGCCTCAGTCAGTTTGAACTTACGGCGTAAGTTTCGGCGAGCCGTGTCCACAGTGCGCGAGGCTCGGATAGTGGCTATGACCTCGTCCAAATTGGCCAGTGCCACCAACAAACCCTCTAGCACATGAGCGCGTTGACGGGCTCTGGCCAATTCAAAGCGGCTGCGACGAGTGATGATTTCCTGCCGGTGCTCGATGAAGAGCTGCAAAGCCCGCTTAAGCGGAAGCAAGCGGGGTTCGCCGTCCACTAATGCCAGCATGTTCATTCCGAAAGTCTGTTGCATTGGCGTTAGCTTGAAGAGCTGTTCGAGCACCTGACGAGGCTCGACCGTGCGAGTGAGCTCAATGACGAGGCGCATGCCCTGCCGGTCGCTTTCGTCACGCAGGTCGGTAATACCCTCGATTTTGCCATCGCGAACCAACTCAGCGACGCGCTCGATGAGGTTGGTCTTGTTGGTCTGGTAAGGCAACTCAGTAACCACGATGCGATGTCGGTTGCGCGTCATCTCTTCAATGTGCGTTTTTGCCTGCACAGTGAAGCGGCCACGCCCCACTGCGTACGCGCTCCGAATTAGGTCCGCGCTTTCGTCACTGGCATCGCCCCCCCGGGCATAGCGATAGACGATACCGCCAGTGGGGAAATCCGGCCCCTGTACAAACTTAAGCAAGTCTTCTACTGAGACAGCATCCCCTGTGCCCTTCACCGTCCGATCCATCATGAAAACAAGAGCGTCGCAGATTTCACCCAGGTTATGAGGTGGCACGTTGGTGGCCATCGCCACGGCAATGCCCGAAGCGCCGTTGACGAGGAAATTGGGTAACTTGGCTGGCAAGACCTCGGGTTCCGTGAGACTACCATCGAAGTTCTCGACGAAGTCCACGGTCTCTCTCTCGATATCGGCCAACATCTCTTGGGATGACGTGGTCAGCCGCGCCTCAGTATAGCGCATGGCCGCTGGGGGATCACCATCGATGGAGCCAAAGTTGCCCTGACCATCGATCAACGGCGCGCGCATTGAGAAATCCTGCGCCATACGGGCCATAGCCTCGTAAACGGCCGCATCACCGTGCGGATGATATTTGCCCAGCACCTCACCCACAATGCGCGCACTCTTTTTGTAGGGAGTGCTGGCCTGAAGCCCCATATCGTGCATTGCGTACAGAATACGCCGGTGGACCGGCTTGAGCCCATCGCGCACGTCGGGCAGCGCACGCGACACGATGACGCTCATGGCGTAGTCCAGGTACGCCTCCTGCATCTCCCTTTCAATGTCTACAAGTCGGACGGTGCCAATTTCCATACGGCAATCCTCTGAGTCTCAAAAAGAGAGGGGGCGACTGTTCGGCACCCCCTCTGGCTACGTAAACTGGATATGCGTCGTCTCAGAGTGGTCTTCCATATAATAACGCACTAGACCTTTTCAAAGACGCCCTTACCTACCCATAGTTACCGTTGTTTTGCCATCCGTCGCAGCATCTTGCGCCGTGCCTTTCGTGCTGCGCGCTGCTTCGCCAGACGGCGCTGCTCGCTCTTGGAAACATACCAGCGCTTCTTGCGATATGTACTGAGAATACGCCCCTTGACGACTTCCTTCCGGAATCGCTTCAATAGATTCTCTTGCGATTCACCTGGCCGTAGTGTCACACTCATTGCCTTGGTCTCACCTCCTTTCCTAACGCGATAACTGTCTGCCCTCTGGTCTGCATCACTTCCCAGATATAGCATCCTCCGCGAATGGTTTACCTACATCATTTCCAGCTAATCGCTTTCGGCGTCCTGCATATTCGCTTCTTCGACCTCCTCAACGTCGCTCTCCATCACCTGGTCGAAGATACCCTCCACATCCAAAGAGATGTCTCCATCTCCATCGCGGCCGTCCTGGCTCTTTACCTCTTCTTCGCGCTCTCTGTGCTGGTAATAGCCAGTGCCAGCCGGGATAAGCTTGCCGATGATTACATTCTCCTTGAGGCCGTACAGTGAGTCCTCCTTGCCTTCAATGGCAGCCTCCGCCAGCACATTGATGGTATGCTGGAACGACGCAGCCGAAAGGAAGCTTTCGGTTTTAAGGGAAGCTTTGGTAATACCCAACAAAACCGGTCGTCCGCTAGCAGGTGCCTTGCCGGCGGCAATTAGTCGGTCATTCATACTCTGGAATTTCAGACGATCAATCAGTTCACCCGGCAAATACTCACTGTCCCCGCTGGTAGAAACGCTAACCTTGCTGGTCATCTGACGAACGATAAGCTCTATGTGCTTGTCATGGATGGACACACCTTGCGAATGGTAGACCCGCTGAACTTCCTCCATCAAATACACCTGCGCCGCTTCACGACCCAAGATGCGGAGTATGCGATTGGGATTCTTGGAGCCTTCGGTGAGCTGTTGTCCAGCGGCCACCGCATCCCCAGTTTCGACGCGCAGGCGGGCTGCTGACGCCACCTCGTACTCGTACTCGTCTTTGAATTCCCATCGCACAACAATTTTGCGGCCATCTCTCTGAACAATGCCGGCGTGCTCAGCCAAAATCTCTTTGTCACCGCGCTTAGCCAGCCGCATACGTGCAGCAACCTCATCTCCATCCTCCACCAGGATTGCCCAGTTACCGGGGATCTCAGGCACATCCTCGCGCATCTCGGAAAAGATCACTTTGAGCATCCGCCCACCGTCTTCGGTGGACAGCGACTCTACGCGCCCGTCTATGTCGGAAATGATTGCCTCACCTTTGGGGTTGCGGGCCTCAAAAAGCTCCTGTACGCGCGGCAAACCGTGGGTGATGTCTTCGACACCGGCCACGCCACCCGTGTGGAAGGTACGCAGCGTAAGCTGAGTGCCGGGCTCACCAATGGACTGAGCAGCGATGACGCCCACTGCTTCGCCTATCCTGGCCAGTCCACCACGGGCGAGATCACGTCCGTAGCACGTGCCACAAATGCCGTGCTCGAGTTCGCACACCATCGGGCTGCGAGCATAGACCTCTGTTATACCGGCCTTGACGATTGCCTCAGCTTCGGCTTCCTCGATCACTTGGCCGCGATCGACTATGATCTCACCCGTTTCTGGGTTAACAATTTTGGCAGCAGCCGCACGCGCCCAAATGCGCTCAGCCAGCGACTCGCCGATTTTTTTCGATTCATCCTCGCGAATCCACAGTCCAGCATTGGTGTCACAGTCAATTTCGTTGATGATCAAATCCTGTGCCACGTCCACTAGCCGGCGAGTGAGGTATCCCGCGTCAGCCGTACGCAGCG
>JAUVPY010000134.1 GCA_030598425.1 Anaerolineae bacterium | reverse complement strand
TTGTTTTGTCGGAAGACGGTGATCGCCTCTTGAGTCGACCTGGGTGTTTCCACGTGCTTAACCTGGATAAAATAGGATATACTTATTTCTATATATCTATGATTCTATCCACAAGGCCGGATTTGTCAAGTCTCAGTAGATCCGGTTTGCTCGCCCAGGATTGCCAAATCCAGGCCAGCACGGGGATTTAATATTGGGTTGGCACATTTTCATGGGTAACATATAATATGATCTGTCTATCAACCGTAGGATCAACAGTAGTCTTACGCAAGTTCCTCGGGAGTTCCCCATAGTGTACGAGCCCGTCATTGGTATGGAAGTGCACGTGGAGTTGAACACGGCCAGCAAGATGTTCTGTGGGTGCAATGCCGAGGCTTTTGGCACGCCGCCCAACTGCCACGTCTGTCCTGTCTGCCTGGGCATGCCGGGCACGCTGCCGGTCATCAACGAGCAAGCGGTGCGCTATACGGTGATGACTGGCCTGGCCCTGAACTGCGCCATCCAGGCACACAACGTTTTTGCTCGCAAAAACTACTTTTATCCCGACTTGCCCAAGGGCTACCAGATATCGCAATACGAGCTGCCACTTTGCCGGGATGGCTGTCTGGAGATCGAGGTGGGGGAGACCGGTTCCCAGGGGGGTGAGGGTGAGCCTCGCTTGGTTCGCATCCGTCGCGTGCATCTGGAAGAGGACACCGGTAAGCTGATGCACGTGGACGGCCACAGCTTGGTGGATTTCAACCGGGCGGGCGTGCCACTGATGGAAATTGTGTCCGAGGCCGACATACGCTCGGCTGAGGAGGCGTATGCTTACGTGACCCGCTTGCGTCAGCTTGTGCGCTACCTGGGCGTGAGCAGCGGCGATATGGAGAAGGGGGCCATGCGCTGCGAGGTGAATCTGTCGCTGCGTCCGGTGGGCTCGGAAGAATTCGGCACCAAGGTGGAGGTGAAGAACCTTAACTCCTTCCGCTCGATGCGCAACGCCATCGCTTACGAGATCGAGCGTCAGGCTCACGTGTTGGAAGCCGGCGAGCCGGTACACCAGGTAACGATGGGCTGGGACGAAGCGGCGGGGGTCACCCGCGAGCAACGGAGCAAGGAGGAGGCTCACGACTACCGCTACTTCCCGGAGCCCGACCTGCCGCCGCTGAGCCTGGAACCAGCCTGGATCGAAGGGGTGAGGGCCACTCTGCCCGAATTGCCCCAGGCCAAACGCGACCGCTTTGTGGCTGAATACGGTCTCAGCCGTTATGACGCCAACGTTTTGGTGGAGGATCAGGCGGTGGCCGATTACTTTGAGCAGGCGGTGCGGGTTGCGGGTGAGGCACTTAACCCCAAGCTGATCGCCAACTGGGTGACGGGTGAGTTGTTCCGGCTGATGAACGAAGACGGCATAGTCATCACCGAAGTGAAGGTCGAGTCAGAGGACCTGGTAGCGCTGATCGAGATGGTCCAGGCTGGTGCTATCAACCAGCCTGCGGCCAAAAAAACCTTCAGTGTGATGTGGGAAACCGGTCGCCCGCCCCGAGAAATCGTTGAGGAAATGGGGCTGAAGCAGATCGCGGACGCCGATGAGTTGACGGGGGTTGTGGCCCAGGTCATTGCCGACAACCCCGATGCGGTCGCTAGCTTCAATGCCGGCAAGGAAACCAGCATTCGCTTTCTCATTGGCCAGGTGATGAAGGTGACCCGTGGCAAAGCCAATCCCCAGTTGGCCGAGCAGTTGCTGCGCGAGCAATTGGGCTCTGAAGGATGATTTCCGTCTGGTTCCCAGTTGCCTTTTGTCCATTGCTTGCCAAGAGATTCTGGTATATACTGGTCGACAAGCGCTTCTGAACCGCAGATCCTGAGACTGAGTTATCTGACCTTACATAGAAATTCAATGCGCCACAAGGAGGTGATGCTATTCGACAGATGGGATCGAGTCATCGCTTATATAGGCGAGTTGCCGACAGAGCTGCTCGCCTGTTTGTGTGATAAGGCGCTTTCACACTCATTACAGAGCAAGTCAATATAAGAACACTCGCGAAGGAGCGAAAATTTACTATGTCCACTGAACTAAATCCCTTTGATATCTCACAGAGACAACTCGACGAAGCGGCTGAGTGGCTGGGTCTGGACGCAGCCACCCACCAACTGTTGCGGTGGCCTCGCCGCGAGTTGCAGGTCACCATCCCGGTCCGTATGGACGATGGCACAGTGAAGGTTTTCCACGGCTACCGGGTGCAGTACAACGATGCCCGGGGGCCGACGAAAGGCGGTCTGCGCTGGCACCCGCAAGAGACCATCGACACGGTGCGAGCTCTGGCGGCATGGATGACCTGGAAGACGGCCGTGGTAGACATCCCCCTGGGAGGCGGGAAAGGGGGGGTCACCTGCAACCCGAAAGAGATGTCGCTGGGCGAGCAGGAGCGATTGGCCCGGGGCTACATCCGCGCTATCCACCGAATGATTGACGATGAGACCGATGTGCCTGCGCCGGACGTGTATACCAACCCCCAGATAATGGCCTGGATGATGGATGAATTCAGCGTCATCAAAGGTTACAACGTGCCGGGTGTTATCACCGGCAAGCCGATTCCCCTGGGAGGGTCTGAAGGGCGGGGAGATGCTACGGCTCGCGGCGGGATTTACGTAACGCGGGAGGCGGGCCAGGTATTGGGCATCGACCTCAAGGGAGCGACGGCTGCTGTTCAGGGCTATGGCAATGCCGGTCAATTTGCCCACAAATTGGGCGAAGAGATTCTGGGACTTAAGGTGGTTGCCGTCTCTGACTCGAAGGGCGGCGCCTATCGGCCGGAGGGCATCCCCTTCGAGGAAGGCAGCGCCTGGAAGAGAGAGAACGGCACCGTGGTTGACATGCCTAACACAAAATACGTGTCCAACGAAGAGCTTTTGGAACTGGACGTGGTAGTCCTTTTCCCTTCAGCGTTGGAGAACGTGATCACCGAGGCCAATGCAGGTGATATCAAGGCCAAAATCTGTGCCGAGTTGGCCAATGGCCCTACCACGCCCGAAGCCGACAAGATTCTGTACGAGAACGGAGTCTACGTCATCCCCGACTTTTTGTGCAACGCCGGCGGGGTGACGGTCAGCTACTTTGAGCAGGTGCAAAATGCCTACGACTTCTACTGGCCTCTAGACCTGGTCCACGAGCGATTGGACAGCAAGATGACCAGCGCCTTCCACGCGGTACACAAGATGGCTCAGAACAAGAGCGTCCATAACCGGTTGGCTGCCTATTTGGTTGCCGTAGAGCGCGTGGCGCATGCATGCAAGCTGCGCGGTTGGGTTTAAACCTTGCGCATACTGAGCATCAGGTGAGAAACGAACGGGCCGCACTCGCTGGGGGTGCGGCCCGTTCGTTCGAAAATGAAAAACGCTTGACGAGACGCGGTTAGTGGTCTATCATACACTGGTCGCGTTTCCGCGTGTGTCCTTTTTTGTGGGAAACAGGAGGTGCGTTCCTTGGTAGTTGGTCCGCGGGCCACGCCCAAAGTTCTTGAGCTTTATTTGGAAATCAGTCGCTATCCCATCCTTGCCAAGGAGATTCGGGAGCGTATGCGGGACGAGCTATTCTCCCGTCACGTCATTGCTCCCGACACGTTTGAGCAGGAGGTCAGGGAAAAGGCGATTCGCTCGCAGATCCTGGAAGGGCTGGAAGATCCATACACGCAGGAATCGCCGGAGGTGTGGCAGGAACGAGTCCAGCAAATTCGGGACGATCTCACCGACTTCTATTTCGCCTATAATCTGCCCCACGCGCTCTTTGTGGAGATCGTCAGGGCTGTGCTCAAGGAGCGCAAGCCCGATAAGGACGTCATTCTCAGCTTCATCCCGGAGCTTGCGCCCTGGGATTTGCTCTTTGCCAAGGCTGAAGAGTACGAGTCCTATCCGCCTGAAGAAAAAGCGAAGGTCAAGCATCATCTGAAAGAGATCATCGTCGTGCTCACCAAAGGTATGATCAGCGATCAGTTGGCCTTCATCGGTATCGCCAAGAACTTTTTCACCATTGCCGATCTGAAAGAGATCCGCCGACGACGGATCGGTCGTGGTAAGATCGGTGGTAAAGCAGCCGGTATGATGCTCGCGCATAAGATACTGCAACACGCGCTGGCAGAGGCTGAAATCGAGTTGGAATATCCCATTACCATCCCCGACTCATACTTCATAGGCTCCGACGTCTTTTACGAGTTCCAGGAACTGAACGGCCTGCACGAATTTCACGATCAGAAATACAAGTCGCACGAAGAAATCGTGGCCGAATATCCCCTGGGGATCGAGGCTTTTTTGGCTGGTCGTTTCCCTGAGATAGTGGTTGCTCGTCTGCATAATTTATTGGCCGCCGTAGGCCAGGCCCCTCTGATCGTGCGCTCGTCCAGTTTACTTGAAGACAACTTTGGCAGTTCCTTCGCCGGCAAGTATGAAAGCTTTTTCTGCCCCAACCAGGGTACGTTGGATGAAAACTTAAAGGCGTTGAGCTGCGCGATCAAGAGTGTCTATGCCAGCATGCATAATCCGAGCGCTCTGCTTTATCGACAGCAGAAGGGATTCCTTGACTACGATGAGCGTATGGCCGTCCTGATCCAAAAGGTCGAGGGAAAGCGATTCGGTCACTACTTTTTTCCTGCAGCGGCAGGTGTGGCCTTTAGCCGGAATCCGTTTCGCTGGAATCGGATGATTCGTCGCGAAGACGGCTTCTTACGTCTGGTGTGGGGATTGGGAACCCGTGCCGTAGATCGGGTGGCGAACGATTATCCCCGTATGGTGGCCTTGAGTCATCCGCAGCTTCGCCCAGAAAGCACCGCAAAAGAAATCAGAAGGTATTCGCAACATTTTGTTGATGTGATTGACCTGGCTGGCAACACAATGAAGACATTGCCGGTCAGAGAAGTTATCTCAGCGGACTACCCTGGTGTACGGTTGTTCGCCGCCCTGGATA
This sequence comes from Anaerolineae bacterium, assembly GCA_030598425.1. Classification (GTDB taxonomy): domain Bacteria; phylum Chloroflexota; class Anaerolineae; order 4572-78; family NAK82; genus JAUVPY01. The sequence continues at coordinate 1,932 of JAUVPY010000134.1, read as the reverse complement.
AAGGGGACCGCGTGCAGCCCATTTTTACGCTGGGGAGCGATCTGGATCCCAACGCGATGGTACTGACCTTCGACGGGCTGGTACAAGACGCAACTTTTGTGTCGATGATGAAGACGCTTCTGAAGACGTTGGAGCAGTACTACAAATTCCCGGTGGACGTAGAGTTTGCTGTTGACATCCTGGCCGAGCGTCCGCGCCCAGAATACGGCTTTCGGCTGCTCCAGTGTCGCCCGCTCACCAGCCAAGAGTGGGGAGAGGAGTTACAGGTGCCGAGCGATATACCCGAGTCGGACAAACTCTTCTCGGCGCATAAACTGGTGCCACAAGGCGTCGCCTCTAATATCGACTATATCGTTTACGTTGATCCCGGGGTATATGGTCGTGTCACGGACCGTTCGCTCAAGCTAGAGATTGGCCGCGTCATCGGACGGGTCAACAAGCGGCTCGAAGATGATCGGTTTATCCTTATGGGGCCGGGACGCTGGGGAAGTTCGAACATTGACCTGGGAGTGAGGGTGACTTATGCCGACATCTACAACACCCTCGTCCTGGTCGAGATCGCGATGGAGAAAGGCGGGGAAACTCCTGAGGTTTCTTACGGCACACATATCTTCCAGGATCTGGTAGAGACTCAAATTTATCCCTTGCCACTGTATCCCGATGATGAGGGGGTGGTCTTTAACCGCGCTTTCCTGGATAAGGCGCCCAACGTATTACCTGAGTTGCTCCCAGTTGATTCTGCCTTTGCCGACTACGTCAAGGTTGTTGATGTGCCGGCAGCCTCTGGCGGTCGCTTTCTGGAGATTGTGATGAACGGAGAGCAGGAGCAAGCCCTGGCCTATCTAACGGCAAGCAGTAAACTGGCGTAAATGATGCAACCGACTGATAAATATGGTTGAGGGCAATAGATAGATCTACTATGGTCACTCTGAAACTGACACAGATGGCGCACGGTGGCCCGGCAATGGGACGCCACCAGGGCAAGGTCTTCTTTGTGCCCTATGCCTTGCCTGGTGAAACTGTGGGTGTGGAAGTACTCACGAGCAAAAAGGGTTGGGCCAGAGCACGCCTGCTGGAGGTGGTCGAATCGTCACCTGAGCGGGTAGAACCGGATTGCCCCCACTTCGGCCCGGATGCCTGCGGTGGATGTCAGTGGCAACACACACACCACGCTGCCCAGCTTGCCTACAAGGCGGATGTAGTGTGTGATCAGCTTGATCGGTTGGCGGGGCTGAGTGAGGTTCCGGTGCGTTCTACTCGCGCCGTGAGCGAAGCGTGGGGTTATCGCAATCACGTGCAATTACAAACATCGCCGGATGGACTTGGTTACGTGTCCGCCGATGGCCAGCGGGTAGAACCGATTGACGTTTGTCCGATTATGCATCCCCTGGTGGCTCAGCTTTTTGACGAACTGGACGTCGAGACTGCGAGCTTGGAACGGGTTTCGCTGCGAGCGGGACACAACACCGGGCAGCAAATGGTCGTCTTTGAGACAATCGATGATGAACCCTTTGAATTGATGGTAGATCGACCTGTGTCGTGTGTGCTCATGCCGGCTGATGGCATACCGATCACCCTGGTGGGCAACGAGTTCTTGTTTGAGCACGTGGCCGGAAACGAGTATCGCGTGTCGGCGGGGAGTTTCTTTCAGGTGAACACGGCCGGCGCCGAAGTGCTGGTAGACACCGTGTCGGACTTCCTGTCACTCCGTCCCTATGAAACGCTGCTCGATTTGTACTGCGGTGTGGGGCTTTTCAGTGTCGCGTTGGCGGCGCAGGCGGCGCAGGTGATCGCCGTAGAAGATCACCCCAGTGCGGTGGCGGATGCACGTTTCAACGTCGAGGCGGCCGGACTGGATAACGTCCGGGTCATCAATGAAGACGTAGCTAATTTCCTGACCACCCTTGACGAGACAGTTCACGCCGTCATCGT
>JAUVPY010000365.1 GCA_030598425.1 Anaerolineae bacterium | reverse complement strand
TCATTGAGCTGGCAACTGCTACCCTCAAAGCCACCGGCGGCCTGGAAGAGTTGTATTACTACCGCGGCCTGGCCCAACAGGCCATCAACCAACCGGCTGCCGCCGCCGAAGACTTTCGAGCTGCTCTGGGGTACAACCCCAATTTCGAACCGGCGACTGTGACATTGCGAGCGTTAGGGATAACGAATTAGCGGCCCGGTCCTGCAATAAGCCAACCGTATCAGTTCGTCGTCCGGCGGCCGTGGCCATCGATCGAACAAAGTCTGTCTAGCTGATTGATCTGAGAGTTCAAGCCACTCGCCCCTGGTCGGAAACCTCGCGAAAGGTCTTATGTCCCAATCTGAGTCAGCCCGTTGGCGTCACATCGTCCGCAACAGCCTGCTCGTAGGCGGGGCCTTTGGCCTGGCCGCGGTTATGGGCCTGGTGCGCAACATCATCATCGCCCGCCAATTTGGCATTGGGGCCGATTTGGACGCCTACTACGCTGCCTTCAAGCTGCCCGACTTGCTGTTTACCGTGGTGGCCGGGGGTGCCCTGGCGACGGCCTTCATCCCCGTCTTCACCGATGTTCTGACCCACAAGGGTTTAGCCGGGGCCTGGCGATTGGCCAGCGCCATCACCAACCTGGCAGTTCTGATTGTGAGTGTTTTCGCCGTGGTGGCCGCCATATTTGCTCCATGGCTGGTAGGCACACTCATCGCGCCCGGCTTCGACGCCGCCCAACAAGCAGAAGCGGCAGGTGTTATGCGCATCGTGCTGCTTTCAACTCTGATCTTTGCCGTCAGCGCAGTACAGACCGGGGTGCTACACGGCTTCAAGCACTTCTTGCTCCCGGCCCTGGCGCCCGTGTTATATCCCCTGGGCATCATCGTCGGGGCGGTCTGGTTGGCGCCAACTATGGGGATACGTGGGCTGGCAATCGGCGCCGTCATCGGCGCGAGCCTGCACTTGGCCATCAAGATTCCCGGCCTGATCTATTACGGTTTTCGGTGGTGGCCTGTCCTGGACTTAGGGTCCGCCGCCATGCACCGCGTGGCGGTTCTGATGGGACCGCGCATTCTCGACCTGGCGGTTTTCCACCTGACACTGCTGGCCACCACCAATCTGGCGTCGCGCCTGAGCCCGGGCAGCGTGAGCGCGCTGGAGTGGGGCTGGGACGCGATGCAGATTCCCGAAACGCTTATCGGTACCGCTTTCGGATTGGTGGCATTTCCGACCATGTCTGACCTGGCCGCCCGGAACGACGTGGCCGGATTGCGTCACACCCTGGGCGAAACGCTGCGCGCCATCCTTGTGCTCACGCTGCCAGCCACGTGCGCGCTCATCCTGCTGGGCCGTCCAGCATTAACTCTCCTCTATCAACGCGGGGCTTTTGATGCCGCTGCGACGCAGGCTGTGTATGTCGCGCTGCGTTTCTTTGCCCTGGGCCTGGTTGGGCACGCGTGCCTTGAGTTGGCCGCTCGTGCCTTCTTCGCCCAGCAGGACACGGTCACCCCCCTCCTGGTGGCAATCGGATCGGCGGTCCTCAATATCGGCCTGGCCATCATCTTGATGAGGCCCATGGGCCACGGCGGTCTCGCATTGGCCAATTCGCTGGCGATTTCAGCGGAAGTCGTGGTTCTGCTCTTGATCTTGCGTCGACGTTGGGGGAATGTGGAGGGCCGGCAAACGCTGAACACCATGGGACGTGCTTTGGTCGCTACGCTCTTGATGGGCCTGGCGATGGCCGGGGCCTTGGCGCTGGGAAATGAGGCCGGGTTGAGCAGTCTATGGCTTTTAGTTGCCGGGGGTATAGCAGGAGGCGTTGTCTATCTGGGGGCAGGGCTTCTTCTGAAGGTGCGCGCCCTGTACCGCCTGCCAAGTGCACTACTGGGGAGCGGCTGAAGTGCTCGGAAGCTTGATTTCAGGTAAACTGTGGCGAGTTGACCCAACGCCAGCCCTCGGAAAGATCCAGTAGGTCGCTAGCCACCACAGAAAACTAGGATTTTTGCAATTTAGACTATTTCGCTATAATTACCACCTCAAAGAAAAGGGTTGGGATCAAAAAGGACACACCGGGAAATGTCTGTACAGAAACTGTCGAGACGTCTTATTGTTGTTTTAGCAGTTTGCCTGATTATTCAAACGGCCGGCACTCAGATCTCTGCGAACCTACCGGCACCGGCGCACGCCGACTCGCCACTGGAAGGTAACGAACCGTCCATCCAAGACGAGCGCCCATTCCAACTCCCCTTCGCCGAGCCGTCCGGACCCGATACCTGGATGCTGGCCCAACCCTATGGCAATACCACTGGCGCATATTACCGGCGCCATACGCTCTATGGGGCGTCGGGCGGCATCCATTTTGGTCTGGATCTGTCTGCTCCTTGCGGCACGGAAATCCTGGCCATCGCCGATGGAGTTGTCTTTGCGGTTGACGGGCCCTATGGCGCCGCACCCCATAACTTAATGATCGATCATCCCCAATTGGGCTACGCCTCAATGTACGGTCACCTGCTCGAAGCGCCCGAGTTGGTACCGGGCCAACGCGTCGAGCAAGGAGAGGTGATCGCCCTAGTAGGTGACTCGGCCGAGATCTGCCACCGCCGGCCGCATGTGCACCTGGAAATACGAGACTTGAAGTATCACGCGCGCAAATACAACCCGGTTGCCCTCATTGAGGCGGATTGGGATAGCCTGGCCCTGACGGGAAGCTCGGGGCGCAGCTTTATGCGTGACCTGGCCGAGCCGCGCAAATGGCAGACGCTGTACGATCAGCCGGAAGCGTGGACGGGTGGGCCGATCGTCAATGAATTTGAAGACACCTGGCCTTTTGACTGGAGCAAGCGGGAGCCCAGCGCGGTCAGGCTGGCCAGCCCGGAGGAAGCCACGACGACGCAAGCCTCCACACCACCCGCAGAGCCGCTGCTCGCAACGCCTGTCGGACGGCAGATCACCCGAGGCGAGTGTTGCACCAAACCTTATTGGAGTGAAGACTCGAGCCAGGTGCATTTTGTCGACCAGCCGACGCCAGATGAGCCGTTGGGTGTCTGGGGGGTGGATCTGGCGCAGCCGGACACAGGCCCGCGGCTTATCGAAGAGCAACTGGCCGTTTACAGCCCGGATGGAACCCTGATCGCCTTCCCCGACCGAGAAAATGGTCTGGCCATCGTCGAGCGACCGGGAGACGGCCAGCGCTGGGAAGTTGACACCCAAGAGCACGGCGTAAGCTTCACGCCAGACAGCCAGGGCCTGATCTGGACCGCCTTTGACGAGGACGCACCCTGGGACACACGTGAGGAGACGATATGGCTGGCCGACCTGGACGGGGGGAACACCCAAGCCGTATTCAGCGCGCGACGCACGAACCCAATCGACTGGCTGTCGGACGACGAACTGCTGATGGTCCAGGGATACCCGGACACGTCAGATGTACGGATGTTCAAACTCTCTCTCAGGGACGGCGCCGAGACGACGTTGCGGGAAGGAACCCGTATGCGCGGCCTGGCCCTCAGCCCGGACAAACGTCACCTGGTTTACTACGCTCGATTTGAGTCGGATGCCGCCCAAAATGGGGTGTGGCTCATGGACCTCCAAAATCCGACACAGGCAGCGCAGAAATTGCCGTTCTTTGGTACCTACCGCTGGCGCGACGACCATCGGCTGATCTACGTCCCTCTTGATCCCGGCAGCGCCTCGCACGACTTCTACGAATACGACGTCCGCACCGGCCAAACGCGACCTCTTTTCCCGGGTGGAACCAGCCTGATAATTGCCAACAACGATTGGCAGGTCTCGCCCGACGGCCTCAAGATCGCGCTGGTTGCGGCCAAGGGAACCGAGCTAGACGGCATCTGGGTCCTCGGTATCGACCATCCTGACTAGGTAGTGTTGACATTTGCAAATTCCCAGACGTGCATATCGTTATCTGTTGCGGGTTTCTCAGGCACAAAGACTCAAATGTCAACACGGCCTAATGGCCTAAGAACTTCTCCTCCAGCGCCTTCACCTC
>JAUVPY010000234.1 GCA_030598425.1 Anaerolineae bacterium | reverse complement strand
CTTGTGCAGGATGTCGGGAGAGGCGATCTTCAATGCAACGGGAAATCCGATATCCTCGGCAGTTTTGGCCGCCTCATCTGCGGTTGTCGCCAGACCGCTACGTGGTGCTTCGAAGTCATACTCTTGATACATATGCGGCGTGCCTCCTGGAAGAAAGAGTAAGAGCCAGGTTTGGGGACGAACGAAGTAATTATATGAGGAGTCTCGGAAATCAGCGAATCTTTGCGTTTTGTGCTATAATGGAGGCGAGATTTCACATTGCACCAGTCTCGTACCAGTATGTGCAAACTACACGGGTAACCGCTCAGTTGGGGTCAAAGAAACCTGGTTTCTTCGCCTACTGAACGCTCACCTTTACGAGGGAAAGGGATGTCACGGAAGGTACTGATTATTGAGGACCGGCGTGAAAACATCGTCTTTATTGCCAACAACATTCTCAAGCCCGAAGGATGGGAGGTCATCACTGCCCGGGATGGCAAGCTAGGTCTGCAAAAAGCTATCGAAGAGCAACCCGATTTGATCATCAGCGACTTGAAACTGCCCACGATGCACGGCCTCGACGTGTTAGAAGAGCTGAACAAGCGAGGACACCGCATCCCGACCATTGTGATGACTTTTCATGGCTCCGAGGAGACGGCTATCCGTGCCTTTCGGCTGGGCGCTGTCGACTATCTCATAAAACCCTTCGAAATTGAAGATATGCTGAGCGCGATTGATCGGGCGCTACAGACCGGACCTGGCGCTCAGCCCCTCCCCGCTGGCACAGATGCGTCCGTGGCGGAAAGACTTGCCAGCCAGGAGCAGGAAATCCAGCGCTTGAAAGCCCAACTTCAGCAACAAGGACCTGGTCAGGGAGGCACGGATGCCGCTCGCTGGCAAGCTATGCTCAAAGAGAGAGATACAGCGCTGGCCAACCTGAAAAAGCAAGCGATCGACCAACATCAGGCGATGACTCAGCAGATCAACCAACTCCAGGCGCAGTTGGCAGAGAAGGATGCGCTCATAGCCAATCAAGGGGGTGCGCCCCCTGAATCCGGCTCAAGTCCCGACGGAGGGCGAGATCTGCTGGCTGAAAAAGCCCAAGCAGACAAGCTTGTAGAGAACCTCACAAAAATCATAGCGCTGCAACAAAAGGCCATTGAAAAGCATCGCAAAGAGGCCGAGCGGCTGGCCCGGGAACTACACGCCCTGGCGGCGGGCATCCAGATGTTGGGCCAAAGCTTGGGCGACCAAGCCAGCGATATGTCCTCAACCGTGGCGGGAGAAGAGTAGATGCCAGTCTATTACGACATATCTCTGCCAATTTCCCCCGTGATGCCGGTTTGGCCAGGTGATCCTTCCATACGCATTCAACAAATCTCATCCCTCGTGGATGGGGGCGAGCTCAACATCTCGCGCCTGGAGATGGGGACTCACACGTTGACACACGTGGACGCGCCACGACACATCAAAGAGCGTGGGCTAGCGGTTGACCGTCTTCCATTGGACGTGCTCATCGGCCCGGCGGTGGTGGTCGAGCCCCGCTACGAGGGCAACCTCATCACGGCCACGGACCTGGGCGAATTGGGCATTCGTGGCACCGAGCGCCTTCTCATTAAGACTCGAAACTCGGATCTGTGGATAGGGGGACCTTACGAATTCGAAGCTGACTATGTCTCTCTCTCGAAAGATGCAGGCCCCTGGTTGCTCTCCAAAGGGATCAAGTTGGTGGGGATAGACTACCTGTCTGTAGATCCCTTTGACTCGGAGGAACTAGAAGTGCATCGGACGCTCTTGGGAAACGGAGTGGTCGTCCTGGAGGGATTAAACCTGAGCCAGGTCCCCGAAGGTCGCTACCAACTCATCTGCCTACCCCTTAGGGTGCGAGATGGGGATGGCGCACCGGCGCGCGCCGTACTGATGCGTTGACAAATGTGTGTGGATTTCGTGCTGTAACTATGTTATAATACTAGTGTCGAGTAAGTTCATTATAGCTAGAGTGAGGAGGCTAGCCCCATGTCAGAAGCAAAAGAGTTTCTCAGGACATTGGATATGTTCAACGAGCTGTCAGACGAAGAGCTATCTAGCGTAGCGGCGTTGTGCAGCGAAGCGAGCTACAAGGTAGGCGACGTCATCTTGAACCTAAATGATCCAACTGAGAACTTCTATCTGATTCGCAGCGGCACGGTGCAAATCATCACCAATCCTGACATCCTTGAAACCAAGCCGGAACTGGCCGATGCGGTGATGGTGAACCTGGGCGAGGGACAAAGCTTCGGTGAAATGGGGTTGGTGGACCGAGGTGCCCGATCGGCCACGGTCCGAGCTGGGTCCGACACCGAGGTGTATGCCATCAACTGCAATCAATTCCAGGAACTTTGTTATGAAGATACCCATCTGGGTTTCTTGGTCATGCGTAACATCGCCGCAGATCTTTCCTTCAAGCTACGCTACCGTAATCTGATCTGACCATCGTATCCGTTTGGGAGGAGACCTGGACCATGATCTACAAAGTCAGCTTTGTGGTGCCCGGGCGACGGGACGTGGGTGGTATCCAGAATATCAATCGGGAGCCCAAGGCGGGAGACCGGGTGCGGATTGGCAACCAGACCTTTGAAGTGGTCGAGGTCACCGAATTGATGCCGCCTAGAGGCGACTTCGCCTACCTCCACGCAACTTGTAAGCCAGTAGAGGAATAGTAAGGGGAACTACCCTAGAACTCGTAGACGTCAAAATCTTCTGCCAATTCTACGGGTCCCTTAAAGATGGCTCTTGCCTCCTCCAATACTGCGCCCGGGTCGCCACGCACAGAGGGATAATGTATTAGCACCAACCGTTTGGCATTGGCTTCCACAGCATCGTAGGCAGCATCAGCTCCAGTTGAGTGACCATAGTATTCGCCGGTCGCCTCGTGGATGAGAATATCGGCGTCACGGGCCAGACGCACGACCCCCGGATCACGCATCGTATCGCTGGTATAGACCAACACCTTACCGGTCTGCTGGTTGGTCATCCGCAGCCCGATGGTCGGTATCATATGCGCCACAGGCCAAGCCTCAATTGACACGATATGATTGGAGACCACGGGCGTGCCCGGTGTCAAAGGCATCTCGCGCAAATCAACTCGCAGGAATTCGGGCCACGTCTTCCATTCATACAACTCCATCATCTTCTGGATGATGCCCAGCGCCTTTCCCGGCCCATAGATCGGGAAAGATCCCCGCCGACCCAACAACCACAAGTTCATAAGCAGGACCGGCACTCCGTAGATGTGATCTGGGTGATGGTGGGTGACGATCAAGCCATCCAGGTCTGTGAAGTTTAGCCCGGCTTTCGTCACCCGGGAGGAAGGACTGCCGCCACAGTCTATCAAGACCTTTAGATCGCCGGCGTCCAGCACCATATAGACGTTGTCGTGGGCCGGGTCGGCGATTGCCGCAGTCCCCAGCGGGATCAATCTGGCTGTTTGGTTGGTCATTCAACTTCCTTTGGCTGCTTTGCTTAGCGCGCACCATAGAGCGCGAGCACAATTTGAGGGGTGACGTTTGCCTCGATAAAGGCTGCGCCCAGGAGCAAAGGGACGACCAGGAACAAGAAGATTTTACAGAAATTTGCCAACACGAGCAAGAATCCCTGTCCCACGTCGAGTCCCGCTGGGGGCGAGACCAACGCCGCCCCAATGCGCAGCGCAAAGGCAGTAGCAATGATAGCCGCTGGCAACTCAATGATGCCGTGCGGCAAGAGAAAAGCAGCCACAAACAGCCAGGGGTTGTAACCCAACAGGCTCACCTCGACGGCGAAGAAACCGACCAGAGCCAGTGGGATCATTAGTAATAGCAAGGCCAGCGCGCCAAAAGAGAAAAGCCCCAACACAGCAGCCAGCGTGATGGCGCGTACGTTGTTGAAGAAAATGCCGGTCGTGCTGAAATTTGGCAGGAAGCCAACGCTAGGCAGATTGTCAAACGCGTCGGTGGGCAGCGAGTCAAGTTGGATGATACCTGATGGAAGGGGATAGCGGGTGGCGTAATATCCGCCCAATAAACCCGCCCCCGTGAGCACGACCAGCACGACGACCAGGGGGAGCCACTCCGTCTTGATCAGGGTCGGGATGTCGTGCGTGTAGATGCGGAGCAAGTTGAAACGGGCCGAAGCTGTGTTTTCACGCTGGGTAGCCAGGGCTGGCGGACGCAAGAAGTAGCCCCAGAAGTCGCTCCAGATGGTCTTGAGGTTTAGATCGTCCATCTCCCTGGCAAGGATCTCTTCACGGTTAAAGGTGCGCACCCCCATACGTACCAAGAGAAGGGCTACCACCGCCAACCCGATGATGATCCACCAAATGACGCGGTACTCTCCCCAGAACATAAGCACACTTTCAACCTGGACCAACAGCGCCATAGGGATGATGATGAAACTGGCCAGCAGGTTGGCAGCACGCACGCTGGTCGTTTGGCTGGAAACTACCACAGCGGCCGAGACCATCACCATTGCCTCGACCGTGGTCAGCAACACTATCTGGGTAAGCAGGGCATAATCGGGCACCCAGCTCAGGGACGCGTAAAGGCCACCAAGATAAATAGTAATACCCAGGTAGGCGGCAAAGAGGGGGAGCAGGAGCGCGGCCAGCATCTTGCCCAGGTACAGCTCGCCGTCTGAGACGGGCATAGAGAGCAGTGGTTCCAGGCTGTTGCGTTCCTTTTCTCCCACAAACGTCTCGAGCGCGATAACCAGCGAAAATGTGATAGGGAAGAAACCGACGATCAGTAGCAAAAAGGGGTTCAATCGTTCGGCGATGATGGCATTCTCCCCACCGTAGCGCAGCACAAAGTTGCGATCCACCGTGGCGGTGAGATCCATCAAAAAGGGGAAGATCAACGTCAGGATGAGGACGGGAATGATGATCCGCCAGTCACGCAGGCTGTCACGTAATTCTCGTCGGGTTATGATCAGAGCAGTGCTCAGACTGCTCCGCTTTAGCGTACCTCGGACACTTAAAACAGCCATGGTGCCCTCCCTGCGTCACAACGTCTTAGCGTCACAGCGGCCTAGCGTAATACATGGCCTTCTCTATTTCGCTAGGCTGCTGTGACGCTAAGACGCTAGGCCGCTGATCTACTCGTCCACAATGCGCAGATAGACATCTTCGAGGCTGCGTGGCACCTCGCTGAGGGTGACAACCGGGGTGCCCCGCCGGGCAAGTTGCTGGAGCAGGCGTGGATTGACCCGCTCGGGCTCTGGCGTGCTATAGCGCAGCCAGGTGTCGCCGTAGTCTTCCACTGTGACCAAGTCTTCCACGTCGGACAGCAGTCCATCAAGGGGCT
>JAUVPY010000050.1 GCA_030598425.1 Anaerolineae bacterium | reverse complement strand
GCGGCTGCGCTTATATGTGCGCTCACTACCGGGGATTCGGTCACCTCGGGCAGCCACTCGCGCGGTAAACCAAATGCCGCCAACATCTCGTCGGACCATTGGCGCTGACCCACGTCAAAGAGTGAGGTGCCCGATGCGTCTGATACTTCGCTGAAGAAGCCCCCGGTCAATCGATAGCGTGCGTAGTCTTTGGGCAACAGCACCTTTGCGGCCCGGGCGTATACATCGGGCTCGTGCTCCTGCACCCAGGCGATTTTGGGTGCTGTGAAGCCAGGCAGCACCGGATTGCCGGTGAGCCGCAGCACGTTCTCCGCACCGACTTTTTGGGTGATTGCAGCGCACTGGGCGGCCGTGCGTTGGTCATTCCACATAATGCACGGGCGAAGCACTTCGCCCTGGGCGTCCAGAAGCACAAGCCCGTGCATCTGCCCGGTGAGACCCACGCCGGCCACCTGATCGGCTTTCACATTACCCTGTTCCAGCACTTGCTGAATGCTGGTCACGGTGGCGGACCACCAATCAGCAGGGTTTTGTTCGGACCATAGGGGTTGAGGGGTAAACATGGGATACTCGGTCGTGGCGCTGGCCGTGAAGGCGCCATTGGCGTCGACAAGCAACGCCTTACTTCCGGTGGTTCCCACGTCAATACCAAGCAAGTACGCAGTCATTGTACATCCTCGGCAAGCAGAGTGGATTGCATGCTTGGACTGGTTTATGGACCAGTCTCTTATGCGGCAGATAATGGGGATAAAAGGGCTGTATGTGCCCGTGATCGTGACTATTGTAACACACAAAGGTGGCTGGCGTCAAGTCCCATACAGCTTTGTGACGAATCTGTTGGTTAAATCCTTCTAGCTGAACACCTCTTCCAGGGCACGGCGCATGACGGGGACCGCCGCTTCTACGCGGGTCCACATCTGGAAGCCGATAGCTCCCTGGTACACCAGCATCCCCAACCCGTCAAGGGTGCGAGCGCCGGTAGCCGAGGCCGTGCGCAAGAAGGCCGTCTGCGGTGGGTTGGGGATCACGTCGCAGACGAGCAAGTCCCCTCGGATTGAGGCCATATCCACCGGAGGCGTTTCCTTTACGTCAGGGAACAGGCCGATGGACGTGGCATTGACCAGGATGTCGGCCTCTGGCGGAACGGAGTATTCTCCCTGCCACCGCACAAACTCGACCTCACTCGGTGTCTTCTCCGACAGCAACTGCGTCAGTTCTTGACCCCGGCTGGGGGTGCGGTTGACGATAGTGATGTGAGCAGCGCCGGCCAGTGCCAGCTCCACGGCCATGGCCCGGGCCGCCCCTCCAGCACCCAGAAAGACCACCCGCTTCTCTTGTGGATCGACACCGGCATCTTCACGAACGGATTGCAGGAAGCCTTTGCCGTCGGTGTTGTGGCCGACGAGTTGGCTGCCATCACGCACCACCGTATTGACGGCACCGATGAGCTCTGCTTCGGGCGAGAGCCGATCCAAATATTGGATCACGGTCACCTTATGAGGAATAGTAAGATTAATGCCCTGCATATTGAAGGCACGAAGTCCGATCATAGCCTCTTCTAGATCTTTTGGGCGCACTTCGATAGTCAGGTAACGCCAGTTGAGGCCTCGGTCTTCAAAGGCTGCTTCTTGCATCACGACCGTGGGATTCTCGGCGACGGGATAACCGAAGACGCCTACCAACTCGGCCTTGTAGGATCTAGTTGCTTCGCTCATCGCTCCCTCCTCCGACTAGAGATGGCTTCCGCTTGAGCACTGACAAATGGATTGTACCAATCAACTTGGGCATGTCAAATCGGTTCAGAAGTATCTTTCTAATAAATTTCCTATATTCTTCTGAGTTCTTTTCAAGGAAAACACGGTATACTGAGGCAAGTCGTTCTAGGCTGCTTGACTCGATCTCAAGCCTTCCTGATGTTTCACGTTCGGCTGAACAAACTAGGCCGCAAGGCAGGACCGCCGAGATTGTTGGGCGGCATCGGGGAATCTGAAATATGGAAAACTGGTATGTCCTTCACTCCAAACCTAACGCTGAATACCAAGTTGCGAACGCCCTGAAAGGGCGCGATTCAAACCTATCTCCCAGAGATTGAGGCACCCAAAGCCCGCCCGGGGCGCAAGAGACAACCTTTCTTCCCCTGCTATCTGTTCGTTAGGGTCGATTTAGAGGCAGTGGGTCTTTCACAGGTGCAATGGACCCCGGGCTTGCGCCGCATCGTTGCCTTTGGTGACCGGCCTACGTCGGTAGCCGATGAGGTGATTGACCTGATTCAGTGTAAGTTGGGTGAGATGGAGGCTAGCGGCGGGCTGGCGGGGCACACTTTCAAGCCAGGCGACACCGTGCGCATCACCGATGGCCCGATGCAGGGCATGCTGGCCGTTTTTGAGAGGCCGACCACCCCCTCCGAGCGAGTGCAGGTGCTCTTGGCCTTTCTGGGTCACGCCAACCGGGCGTGGGTCCCGGTGACCGATTTGGAGAAAGTCACTCCAGAGGCCAACAGTCCGGCCTCCGAATCCTCTGAGCGCCGCCGCACGCGCGGCCGCGGTCGGCGTATTCAGAGAAGTTTGCAACCGTAGGACAAGCCAGTTTTATCCCCTTTATCAAGACTGTTTCCCTTCCCAAAGCTCCGTTCTGAGACTCTAACAAATTTCATGCGAAGTCCTAATCTGATACCAATGCTTACATACTAAGATCAAACTGAGATGATTCATTTCATAACCACTCTCCTTAGCAAAATCCAAAGTGGAGATACTCACGCCGTGACCAGCCTAGGTCCTATAGTGAGTTTTTGTCGCCGCGCCAGGCTAGCCCGCAACCACTTCGCGGGCCGTTCTCGGCTCGCGCGGGCGGTCGAGGCGGGCCGCGACGGGGGACAGGTGTCTGGAGAAAGTACCAGCGCTGGATATCGAGAGTCTCAGGAGCGGAGCCGCAACGTGGTGCAGCAGCCTAGCCCGTTGGCGATCCGCCTTGGCGGCGTAACGGCCACCTGTGAGAAACCATCTGGACACGCTTGTTACCTTCTAAGAAGCTTAAGCAACACCAGGCCCCAACCGACTACCGTCGAAGTTCGGCTACTGAATGAACAAGTGAAGCGCTTCGCTCTGTTGCCCTTTCAGAAGCTAGTGGTCTACCCACCTCTGGCGGTCACCGTCTCTTCCCCATTCTCTCAAGTCGGACGGAGGGTCATCACACCAGATGGGGATGCCCGCGTTCTTGATTATGCTGCCAATCGGTATTAGAATCAGAGATGCCCATGTCGGATCTCCTGTGAATTAAGCCAAGGGGCGCTGGCTACCGAGTTGGAGGTTGGCAGGGGGCCCATTCAAAGCACAACGCGGGAGATCAGCAGAAACAGATTCGTGGAGGGAAACTATGTGTGGAATTGTCGGTTACGTTGGTCCGCGCGAGGCCAGCTCGCTTGTTTTTCAGGGCCTCAAGCGCTTGGAATATCGGGGCTACGACTCGGCAGGCATCGCCACCATCCAGAATGGGGGTATCACCATTCGCCGTGACGAGGGCAAGTTAAGCAACTTGGAACAGTTGATCGCCGAGCAACCCATCAACGGCCACATCGCCATCGGACACACACGCTGGGCCACCCACGGCGCTCCCAGTCAGCGCAACGCTCATCCCCACATCGATTGTACCGGCGAGATTGCCGTTATTCAAAACGGCATCGTTGAGAACTTCCTCGGCCTGCGTCAGAGTCTGCGATCCGAGGGCCATGAGTTCTCCTCAGAGACCGACACCGAGGTCATTGTCCACCTGGTGGAGAAGTATATGGCTGAAGGGCACGGTCTGGCTGAGGCGGCGCGTCATGCCTTCAACCAGATCAAGGGGGCGCACGCCATTGTGTTGCTGAGCAAGCGCGAACCAGACAAGCTGGTCGCCGTCCGGCTGGGCAACGCGGGCGGGGTGACGGTGGGCCTGGGCGAGGGCGAGTTGTTCCTGGCCAGCGATATCCCGGCCATACTGGAGCACACCCGACGTATGATCTTCCTCGAAGACGGAGAGATGGTGGTCATCAAAGCCGATGGCGCCCAGTTTCTGACCCTTGATGGGCAGCCAATTAAGAAGACGGTGACCGAAATCCCGTGGGATCCCATCAGCGCAGCTAAAGGGACTTACCGGCATTTCATGCAAAAGGAGATCTACGAGCAGGCGCGCTCTATGACCGATACGCTGCGTGGGCGGGTTGACTTTGAAACAGGCGTGGTGAAGCTCAATGACCTTAACCTATCGGCCGAAGCGGCGCTGGGGATCAAGAAGATGGTGACGGTGGCGTGTGGCACGTCGGCCTATTCCGGGCTGGTGGGCAAGTTCATGATCGAAGCGCTGGCGCGGGTGCCGGTGGAGGTGGACTACGGCAGCGAGTTCCGCTATCGCGACCCGATCATCGACGAGGACACGCTGGTGCTGGCCATCACCCAATCGGGAGAGACGGTGGATACGCTGGCGGCGATGGAGGAAGGGCGCGAGAAGGGTGCGCGGCTGGTGAGCATCGTCAACGTCATCGGCAGTATGGCCCAGCGGGTCAGCGACGGGGTGATCCTGATGCAGGCTGGCCCGGAGATCGGCGTGGCCTCGACCAAGGCCTTCACCACGTCGCTGGTGGATCAACTCTTGCTGGGCGCCTATCTGGGCCAGGCACGGGGGGCGCTGTCGGCGGAGGAGAGCCGGGAGCTGGCGCAAGCCTTGGCGGAACTGCCGGAACTGGCCGGACGCGTGTTGACAAAGGGGTACAATGACTACGAGACGCTGGCCCGGGAATTCTACGACCGGGAGCATTTCCTCTACCTGGGGCGGGGTATCAACTACCCCATCGCTCTCGAGGGAGCGCTCAAGCTGAAGGAGATCAGCTACATCCACGCCGAGGGCTATCCGGCGGGCGAGATGAAGCACGGCCCCATCGCGTTGATTGACGAGATTATGCCGGTGGTGACCGTCGCGGTGCAGGACAACGTGTACGACAAGATGATCAGCCAAATCGAGCAGGTGAAGGCGCGAGGCGGGATTGTGATCGCGTTGGCCAACGAGGGGGATGAGGCCATTCGGGACAAGGCGGACTACGTGCTAAAGATCCCACGCGCGCATCCGCTGATCACGCCCATCCTGGCCGTGTTGCCCCTGCAATTGCTGGCTTATCACCTGGCGGTGCGCCGGGGCTGTGACGTGGATCAGCCGCGCAACCTGGCCAAGAGTGTGACGGTGGAGTGAGAGTTATGTTCGATTACTGGGGACGGCAGATAATCACATTACGCAGCTCCCGGTAGCTCGGTGCGCGTCTTTTGCCGCGTGTCGGTCCCCAAGGCAGGTCATCGCAAAGTTCGAGATTCTAACGATATTCATACGAAGTCTAAACCAAATACCAATAGTTACCTGGTACTATTAGTCTGGGCCTCGTGAGATCTGGCAGAACGAATCGCGTTCTTTCGTTAAGAACCGGGGTGTGGCTTCCTTGGTTGGTCACCGGAAGCTGTGACCAGTTCGGAAGAACGCGGTTTTTGTCAAGGGGCAGGGCTTGCCTGATCACTTTCCATACGCTCTCTGTCGTAGCCAACGCTCTGGAGAGCGGACATCGGCTTCATTATTACCCAAATCTCCCGGGGCCCACAGGCATCGGGACGGCGGAGCCTGTGTGGAAGTTCTCAGATGAAACAGACCTTGTGCCGGAGCAGGTCAATTCCAGGCCCATCGGTACTGTTTGTAGCGTCCGGAGCAATGTTTGCAGTGTGGGAAAATGTATGCACGATCAACAGTGCATGCTTCAGTGCGACACTACTTATGAAGGGACATAAGAATGGACATCCAGGCCTGCAAGAGAAGTCCTTGCGTCAGGGCCTGTCGGAGCCGCGTTTTCGCCTGGTTGCAGCCATTGGCATTTTGGTTTTTGCGCTTGGCTTCATGTTGCTCGTGACGCCTTGGTGGCACATAATCCTTTGGGTGGGGATTACGGCTCTCTCATTGTGGCAGGGCGTCGTCGCCTGGCGAGATAGGCCCGGCCAAACAAAGCGGAGTTGAGCCGTGCTCAAAAGTGGTCGCATTGTCCGTCTGCGGTTCGTGTTGATTGACATCGGCCTGACGCTGCTGGCTTTGCATTTGGCCAGATTACTGCGGGTGATCATCCCTTTGGGCGTCGATCTGGATGAGGCGCTGGTCGAGCCAGCTTTGCGCAACCAACCTCAGGACAATGGAGAACGTACGCTCACCTAAAGGCGAAGCTTGTCGCTAATATGTGGGCTGTGGCAAGTTACGCACCGCAGACATACGCAGGCTGGATCGACCTTTTTTTGGGTAATGAATCCTTGTCAAATTCTTCTACTAATTCCCAACTGGGTTGGCGCAACTTGGCCGCGGGTGGCTTAGAGATCCACGCAGTTCCTGGCAATCATACCACCATAACCCGTACGTATGATGCCATACCAGACGAATCCCAAGTACGACTCTTAGCTGAAGCACTGAAGGCTTGCATAGACGGCGTTATGACCGATGACGTACACAGACAGGACGTGATTGACTAACTCTCCGTCAGCTCCAGGCTGGCACGTGGCTCCAAACGCAGATCACCACGCACTGTCGAGACGAATGACCGACACATTGTCATTCGTCTCTTTGTTTTTTTGTCTCCCTTCCCTCCTAGCCAGCCTCGCCAACGACCCGCTCTCTTGTGCCGGACAGGCCAAAGTAGTCTTTTAGAAGCCAGCAGGTTCGGTCATACACCGCGTCTTGAGCGGAAGATAGAGCGCCTGTTTCTCGTAGGGCACTCTCATAGGTCTGTCGGATTTCGGTGCCGACGTTGACCTTGGTGATGCCCTGTTTGATCGCAGCCAGCAAGTATTCCTGTTTCACCCCGGATCCACCGTGCAGGACGAGCGGTATGCCTGTCGCTTGGTGGAGTTTCTCAAGATGATCCAGGTTCAGTCTGGCTGAAACCTTTTTCTTGTCTTTCAGGGCGCCCGAAACTGCCCCGTGAATACTGCCAATCGCGACCGACAGCCAGTCGCAGTTGGTCTGCTGCACAAACCGTTTGGCCTCCTCGACATCGGTGAAGCCCATACCTGACTCAAAGAGTTCTTCGTATGGGGGGGGAGGCCCTGCCTCGTGTCCCATGACCGCGCCCAACTCGGCTTCGCAAGGGACACCCGCTGCGTGGGCCATCTCGGCCACTCGCCGCGTCGCTTCGATGTTCCCTTCCAGGTCCAGCCGTGACCCATCCACCATGACCGACTGATAACCCAAGTCGATCGCCTCGCGGATGATGGACAGATAATCCACCTCCAGGTTATCCTCGTCGATCACCGGCACGTGATCCAGGTGGATTCGCACGTTTTCAGGCTCGTTCCACTTCTTGAACTCTTCCATTACGGCCGCTGGCCCTTGGGCCTCAAACTTGATCCACTCCAGGCGTGCTACCGCGATGAGCCCGAAGGAGTCCTGATCCACCACGGCGCGTATGACCGGTTCGACCATCGGCAGGTACGGTACGTTGAATGCTGGGACCGTCAGGCCAGCCTTCATAGCATTGTTCATGAATTCAGCAGTGCTCTTCATGTGTCAACCCCTTTCTTCGATTATCTCAGCGTAGATCACTACATCCAAGCCCAGCGAGGATGGAGTGCTTTGGCTCCGGTTAGCTTGTTGTGTGACTGCTGCAGCTTTCGGACGATAGGCAAGTGGTATGGGCAGCGAGGCTCGCACTCACCGCAGTCGGTGCAGGCGTCAGCTTTTACATGCAGCGCAGCGTAGGCCGCCCGCGCCCGCTCTTCGTTTTCAAACCAAAAACGAATAGCCGTGCGCAGCATGTAGTCGCCTGGATCACGTACAACCCCGTCCCACATTTGGCGGTCGAACCAGCCTTCCAGTTCGAAGATGCGTGGGATGTTGACGTCTTCCGGGCAGGGCAGGCACTTGTCGCACAGGCGGCAAACGTAAGTGCCCAACTCCGGCGCCTCAAAGAACCACTGCTCTTTTTCTTCCTCCGACATCGGAGTGAACGTCTCCGCGTAGGCCAAATCCTGCTCCAACATTGCCATCGTGTTCATTCCCGCTGCCATGACGTGTATTGGCAGGGTCCAGGCGTATCGGAAGCCTTGCTCAGCAGAACGCCACAGGAAACCATCTCCGACTGCCTTCATGCCTACGATGCCAACGCCTTGCTCCAACGCCAGCGGCAGCAGTGCGTCCTCGATCAACGGGAAGTTGAACCGGTCGTAGTAATTAAAACCGGTCATAATCACGTCGAAGCGGTAGCGCTTCAGGGCCTCGATCATGATTTCGGGATGTCCGTGATTAGAAATTCCGATGAAGCGGACCTTTCCCGCGTCACGCGCAGCTTCGGCTGCGCGCAATGCGCCGTCTGGGGCCAGAATCTGATCAAGCTCCATCTGGTTTTGGATGTGGTGCATATACAGAATGTCCACGTGATCTGTCCGCAGATTGCCCAGACTGCTTTCAATCAGCCGCGCAGCCGTGTCCCGGTCTCGGGCGTGGCATTTGGTGGCCAGCACACACTCGTCCCGCCGCGTTGCCAAAACCGTTCCAACTTTCTGCTCCGATTCCCCATCGCCGTATTGAGCCGCCGTCTCTATGTAACTGCCGCCTGCATCCAAATAGCGGTTCAAGATTGCTTGAGCGTCGGCGAGGCTGATCTCCAATAAGTGGAATCCGCCTATGCCCAGAATAGAGACTTCAAGTCCGGTGCTTCCTAGGGGGCGTCTTTGCACGGTATCCTGCCTTTCCATATATTCCGGTAGAAACCAAGGGTAGCGAAGGTTCTCGTCGCTGGCGAGCGAGACCTCCCGCTACCGCTTGAGTTTTATCTGGGTGTCTGCTTCAGAAATAACGACTGCTTGCCTCGCGCCAAAGGTCTTGGCGGTGTCAGTCGGCGAGGACAGTCGTTCTTCGTGGACAAGAGGCAACGGTGACCATCTGATCGTTAACCTGCGTTTGGTTCGATCACAGGAGTATCGCTGACAACCTCCTCCTCGTCGTAGCGCGTGGCTCGTGGCGTGATGTGGCTCCACACAATGTAGGCCAGGGTTGAAATGAGTAACAAGTGAAAACCAACCCGGAAGCCGAGATGTATCCATGGCTGGAACATACCTACGATACCTAATATGATCCCAGCTATGATAATCTTTTCCACCACGTTATAGATTGACTGAGGGACATTGCCACCGAGCCGTTTTGACAGGAACACGATGAAGATGATGAAGGCCACTATGATGGCCACAAAACCTACGATAAAATAAACAGCTTGCATAGGCCTCTCTCTTCCAAAGTATGCTAACCTAAGTGATTGAATTGGAAGCTGGCGGGGCGGCGATACACCCCCGCCCCGCCAGACAAATGGTCAGAATTTGATGTCAACTTGCTTCTTTGCGGCAGCCGATTCGGAGATCGCGTCGCAAACGACGGCAGCGCGATAACCATCTTCAAAGCTTGCGCCGTAGGGCGCCACATCCTTGTCGTTGACGATACAGTCCAGCAGGTGCGTCAGTTCGTGGACAAAGGTGTGCTCCCATCCGATAATGTGACCGTGTGGCCACCAATTATCTATCCAAGGGTGATGCCCTTCGGTAACCAGCACATTATGAAAGCCTTGCGTCTCCTTGGGTTCTTCGCCGACCCAGAACACTTGGAGTTCATTCAGGCGTTCCAGGTTGAAGTGAATACTGCCCTTCTCGGCGTTGATTTCCAGCACTTCGTAGTTCTTGCGTCCGCCGCCAAATCGAGTTGCTTCCAGCGTGCCAATAGCGCCGTTTTCAAATTCGACCGCGGCCACAAAGGCGTCGTCCACATCCACCTTGCCGGTGCCGCTGCCATCCGGCAAGGGGCGCTCATCGATGAAGGT
>JAUVPY010000439.1 GCA_030598425.1 Anaerolineae bacterium | reverse complement strand
GACAGCAGGTGCGCACCACGGTGCCGTGGGCTATGGCGCAGCGTATCATCGAGTGGAAATAGCCGTGCATGCCCCCGCGAGGAACGCTGATTCCGCTGTATAGTGTGAGGGTTATGTCACAGCCTAAAGCGGGGATGGCCACGCCCTCCCAGTGACCGGCAGCCCCTGAGTACCATGCTACTACCGCATGCATTACCTTGAATGGCTCGGTCTCTAAATACTCATCCATTAGGTCAAACATAGTCATGTCAAGCAACTCTTCAGTCCAGACATCGGGCTGGTGCTGCTTATAGACCTGCATATAGGGGATGTTCTCGGCCGTCACCTCAACCTCAGGGGGGTGCGGTGGGCACCAGAAGATAGAGCGCAGCAGCTCCTTGATAAACGGGGGACTGGTGAGCATGCCGCTTAGCTTGGCCCAGCTCATCGCGTCCTTGTCGGTGATCGGCGCTAACCCGCCAGTGACCGTTACCCCTCTAGTTTTCTGATCCTCGAGCCTCTCTGACATGGGACTCCAGTCCATGCGGAAGCCGTACTTATGCAGTTCCAGCTGCTCGAATCCCGGGGCTGGCCCCGCGTACATGTACATGGCATGGGGGGTGATGCGTACCCCGGGTATCGGCTCCGTGTTTTCACACGCTCCTCCACACTCTGGCCTCTCCTCCAGCACGCAGACGCTGGCCCCGCACTTGGCTAGATATGCCGCCAGCGCTACACCATTAGGCCCACCACCCACAATTACAAAATCATACCTTTCTTCCTTGCTCATCTATACCTCCCCTGCTACTTGATCGGTTTGGCTCGTCACGCTAGTAAGGAGCACGTTTCACATGTTCTTTAGTTCGCATGTAGGATGTGTATGTTATGTACTGTTTGCGATCTACGTACTTCTGCAGAGGAACGCCTCTCTTCCGCTTGCTCGTTATCTGGTTGCGCACAACCAAACCTATGGCGTTGCTGGCGCCCGAGCCATAGGAGGCGAGCAATATCGTTTCCCCTGGTTTCGCTTTGTCCAAGACGCCAGCCAGACTGAGAAAGGCGGAGCATGATCCCAGGTCGCCCAGCGTTGGCGATATTGCCGGAGCCAACTGCTCAGGCTGTACTCCCAGATCCTTTGCCGGCAGATTTGGAATCCTGTCATCCGGCTGTGGAAAGACCACGTGGGTGAAATCTTCCCCTTTCTTGTTGAGCTTGGCCATGAGGCCCTTGCATGCCTCGGCCACATGGCTTTGGTACCCGTATTCGCGGTCGAATCGGTAGTCGTTCCAGTTGGATACCCAGGAGTCCTTGGCCGCCCGCCATCTATCGATGAACAGGGTTGAGTGGGTGTGTAGACCTTCGAAATCGGCTATGGTTCCTGTAGTTCCGATTACCATGGCGACGGCTCCGGCACCGAAAGTGGCGTCGCCATCGGCCCCCGGGGCGGTAGCCCTATCCTCAGCCCCGATAACGATGCCGCATTTGATCCTCTTGGCCGCGATAGCATCCAGACATCCCAGGAGTGCATTGGCAAGCGAGTTGAGGGAGCCCGAATAATCCATCATGGTTGTTTCTGGATTGAGGCCCAGTGTTTCAGCCAGAATTGGTGCCACATACTGCTCAACGTAGGGTGAGGAGGCGGTTCCCATGTGTACGGCTCCGATTTGCGCCGGATCAATGCCGGCATGGCTTATCGCATTATCCATAGCCTCAGCGGCCATGGTGACGACATCTTCATCTGCTCCAGAAAGCGCTTTCTCGCCGCCAGACCAGCTTCCCCAAGATATGGCAGGTTCCTTTTGCTCGATCCTGTAGCGGGGAATGTAAACTCCGTACCCGATGATACCAGCCACATTTTCCTCCTTAGGTTGATTACATGGAGCGAGATAGAATGTTGACCACCGAAACACCGAAGGCAGGCCCCCCGACGTTGTGCTGGAGCCCGATGCCGTTCCGCAGTTTTACCTGGCGTTTGTCCGCTTCCTCTCGCAACTGGGTAACGACTTCGAAGATCTGTCCCAGACCGGTGGCGGCTATGGGATGGCCGTGGGCCTTCAAGCCGCCGCTGGGATTGATCGGAAGCCTGCCGTGCATGTCGAACTCACCGTCACTGAGCATTCGAGCGGCCTCGCCTTTGCGGGCAAATCCTACGTCCTCGATATTCATCAGCTCGGTATTGGTGAAACAGTCGTGCAGCTCGGCGAAGTCCACGTCCTCCGGCTTTATCCCGGCCATCTCGAAAGCCCCTCTGGCAGCCCTGACGGAGGAAAGCTGCTCGACGAAGCTTTGCCTGTCCCAAAGCTGGCTGTGGTCTGTGCCGACATTGCTCCCCAGGACGTAAACCGGCTTGTCGGTATACTTCTTGGCCAGGTCGGCGCGACACACAATGGCTGCCGCAGCGCCGTCGGTCTGCGGGCAGCAGTCGAACAAGTGCAGCGGCCAGCAAACGATGTAGCTGCCGAGCACACGCTCTATAGTTACTTCGAATTGAAAATGGGCGTATGGGCACAGGGTTCCGTTATGGTGATTCTTGACAGCGACCCTGGCGAAGTCCTCCATGGTGTACCCTAGCTCGTACATCTGTCTCGTAGCATGCATTGCCTGAATTGCCGGCCCCCCCTGTCCTATCATCCACGCCGGATGTGAGCCTGTTTCTGCTCCGCCACCGCCGCCAGCACCGCCCAGAGACTCTGCAGCAGGCTTATCCCTCATCTTCTCCGCACCCAGTGCCAAAACGACATCATAGAGGCCTGAGGCAACGCCGAGGCATGCGTGCCTGAAGGTATCGCCACCCGTGGGGCAGGCGTTTTCAAGCCTGGTAACCGGGATCTCACGATTGCCAATATAGGTTGCCAGCGATTGCCCGGACTGAGCGCCCTGTCCGATAAAGCCACCGCTCCACTGGCCAAACCAAGCCGCCTTGATCTCCTTAGGGTCGATTCCCTTGTCAACGCTGTTGAGGCAGTTCAGGTACGCTTCCTGGATCATGTTCTCCAGGCTCTTGTCAAAAAGCTCCCCGAACTTAATCATCCCCACCCCGATGACTGCAACCTTGCCTTTCATCTTATTGCTCCTCCACCAATCTGAATTTGTAGCCGTAGACGTTTAGCCCTCTATCAGTCGTCATCTTCCGCAGAACCATTTCCACTTTGGAGCCGACTCTTACATCTTCAGGCGTGGAGGTTTCCGTCATCAGCCCTTGATATCTGCCGCCACCTTCAAGGTCCACGATGACAGGAGTGATCGGTGGTTCAAAGGTTGGAGGGGGCGCCCAGTTGACGCAGTAGGT
>JAUVPY010000016.1 GCA_030598425.1 Anaerolineae bacterium | reverse complement strand
TGCTCCCAGGTGCCCCGTTCCAGGATGCGTTCTATGATCACCCCCTGGTGGTGCTTCAGGTCCATTTGCTCGAAATCATACTCGGGGAATAACCAGGCGGTGTCAGCCCGCAGACGGCCTCCGACCGGTGTCAGACGGTTTCCACTCATCGTCATGGAATTCTAGTCCTCGAAAGAAAGTATATCATATCCCGAACAAGAGAACAACAGGGGCCTTCAAACAAATCACGGCCACAAGATTGTCCTGCAATCGTAAGATTGTAGTACAATACGGAGATGGTAACCCTAAGGATCGTGAATTAAGTAAATCCCCTGTTTGATGGCTTACATATAGCCTTAGAAATGTGGGAGTTATTTAATCCTTAGTCCTAAACTGGTCACCTAACCTACAAAAAGGTGGTCATCACCTATGGCTGCTACATTGACGGATGTCGAAAAAATACGCCGCTTGCCGTGGCTGGTTTCCGGCGATGTGCTGAACATCACCTTTGTGTTGCTCACCTTTGCCGGCCCGGTTTTTATTCTCTTTCTGGATCAACTGGGGTTGGGTAGCGCCCAGATCGGTTTCTTGCTGTCGCTCATCCCCTTTTGTGGCGTGATTGCCCTGTTCATTGCCCCCCTGGTGACTCGCTTTGGCTACAAACGGGTGTTTATTACCTTCTGGGGGGTTCGAAAATTTGTGATAGCGCTCTTGCTTTTGACACCTGTCTTTCTAGCTCGATTCGGCGCCCAGGCCGCCTTTATTTGGGTGGCAGGTATTATTTTTGGTTTCGCCGTATGTCGCGCCATCGCCGAGACTGCCCGTAATCCATGGCTGCAGGAAGTGATCCCTGACTCGATGCGCGGCAAATTCGGCGCCGTCAGCGGGATGAGCACAACCATGGCGGCCATCGTCGCCACCATCGGCGCCAGTCTTGTCATCGGCTCGGGCACCGGCTTGGGCCGGTTCATGATTCTGATGGCAATTGGCATTGGGGCGGGTTTGCTGGGGGTGATGGCCTATTCGCGCGCGCCGGCTGAGACCCAAGGGGGGGCGGATGGCGCACGCACGGGTCATCTGAAAGGAATGCAGCAAGCCCTGCACGACAGAAACTTTCTCTTCTTTCTGGGGGCGCTGGGACTGGCCACTGTCGGGAGCGCGCTGGTGATTTCTTTTATCCCCCTGTTTATGATGGGGCAGGTTGGACTGAGCGCAGCGACAGTGGTGTTGCTCGGCATTGGCACCTATTTGGGGTCACTGCTGACGTCATATCTGTGGGGCTGGACGTCTGACCGTTACGGCAGCAAGCCGGTTATGCAATTCAGCTTGGGCCTGACGCTGCTATTACCCCTGGCCTGGTTCGCTATGCCCAGGAATAGCCCCGTGAGCGCGCCCCTGGCTATGGTCATTGCTTTTGTGGCCGGTGCGGCAACATTGGGCTGGCAGATTAGTTGGAGGCGCTATCTGTATATCAACGCCACGCCCAGGGAGAGAAAATCTCCCTATCTGGCTGTCTATTACGCCTGGTTCGGGCTTGTCAGTGGCTTCGGGCCGCTGCTGGCCGGCCTCATTTTGGTCCGGACCGCAGATATCGAAGCCGAGTTAGGCGTGTTTGCGATTGACCCCTATACGCCGCTATTTGCCATAAGCCTGATTCTGTTGGCAGCCGGGGTTGTCACCGTTTCCTGGTTGCACAGCGATAAGCCGACGACATTCAAACGCCTGGCGAGCATGTTCTGGCGCGGCAATCCCATCCGGGCCCTGGCTCTGCTGATTCGATACCGATTCGCCGGGACTGAAGTCACTCGGATCGCGGCCACCCAACGCCTGGGAGATACCCAGAATCCGCTGAGCGCCAACGAACTTATCGAGGCACTGAGCGATCCCAGCTTCAACGTGCGCTACGAGGCTGTCAATTCGATTGGCCGAATGCCGCCCGAGCCGGAATTGATAGACGCCCTGCTGGCTGTGTTGGGTGAGACGGAGGCGGAACTCGGCGCTGTTGCCGCTCGCTCGTTGGGGGCACTGGGCGATAAGAGAGCCATCGCTCCCCTGCGCCAGGCTTTATGTTCGGGATATCCTTTCCTGGAAGCCAGCAGCGTGCGCGCCCTCGCCATGTTGGGTGACGTGGACAGCATCCCATACTTTCTGGAGAAGCTCAAAAATGAGACAGATGGCATGCTGTGTATCGCCTATGCCTCCGCCCTGGGGAAACTACGTGCAACACAGGCTACTGAGAACCTCTTTGCCCTGCTGCGCCAGGCAGAACCCGAGGTGGCGCGTGGGGAGATTGGTCTGGCTCTGGCCCGCATTGCCGGCGATGAGCGCTACTATCTGCAGCACTGGCCTTCGTTGCGCTCAAATTTGAACACCGCCACCGCCCAGGCCGTCCTGGCCTTGCAGAAACCGGCCAGACACCTGAAAGCTGACGCCTTCGAAGTCCTGGCCGAGGCGTGCGCCGAATGTTATGCACGGGGCGATCTGTCGGGGGGCGCCACCTACCTGAAAGACATGATCCACGCTTTGCCCACCCATGGCCTGGATGAGACCTTGGTTTGCATTTTGGACGAATGCGTCGCTGGCCTGGCTGAATTCAGGAGCACACATCTTGAGTATGTCCTGCTTTCGCTGCACGCCTTGGATATCGCCCTGCGACAATGACATTCACTTACTAACGAAGTTTCGCCTCAAACCGACGAGAGGCCAACCATCTCCCCACAGACAGAAAGGAACACGGACAACAGAAAAAGGAAGATGGGTCCGTGTTCCTTTCTGTTGTCCGTGAGGAAAACTTGACTCATTTGTCAAGAATCTGGCTTATGAAGATGTCTAGTCCCCGTAAAGTTCTATGTCCATCAGCGTCTTGAGTGCCGCAAAATCGCGCGTGTTGCGCGTCAGCAGGACGCGCCCGGTGAGTTCTGCGCTGGCAGCGATAGCGGCATCGGGCAATGATAGGTTATCAAGACCGATCCGCCGACGAAGTTCTCCCGCCCGCCGGGCAATGGCGCCATCCAGCGGCACGCGCTCCAGCAAGGCCAACATCGCCTCGTGCCGTTCTTCCTCGCCCGCCCGGATGCCTTGCCACAGCTCCAGTTCGGTGATCGTGGAATAAGCGCCGGTCGCCTGGCCGTTCAGGATCATCTCGAAGTAGGGAGCCACTGCCGTCCGGTTGTGGTAATAGTCGATCAAAGCCACACTGTCAAACATCCAGCCGGGCATCTTCCAGCTCCTTATCCCTGTCCTTCAAACCAGCCCGACTGGCTGCCAAGTAGGCATCTGGGTCTCGATCAGCCCACATACCTCGGGCCGCTCGGGCCAGGGCGACCAACTCCTCCCGCGAGCGCTCCTCGGAGCTCAGTCTGATCTCACCCGCGACCCAGCGAGCCAACAGCTCACGAACAGCTTCAGAGACCGTTACATCATCTCTCAAAGCCTTGATCTTGGCCCGATGGAAAATGGAATCAGGGATGTTAATGGTTGTACGATGCATATCTATGCTCCATATATATGGTCATCTACCTTCAATATAACATCTTTCGTTCCCGTTGTCAACCCTTCTTTCGGCCCTCCTCGTCGATGCCCAATCGGCGGCGGAATTCGGCTGGCAGGCAAACCTGACCACCTTGCAGCCGGCGCAGCACTCGAGCCAGGGAGCCATCTTCCATCGGCGCACCTTCAAAACGCGGATATAAAAGAAACCCGGCATCTCGACCGAGAGAGCCGGGCTCCTTGATTTACAAATAGACGTCAGTTCAGAGGGTGAATGTCCATCCGCCCAAATGTCCAGTCGGGTCCCGGGTCGCCATAGGGGATGATCTGCTGCTGGCCACCCCCGTCGGCGTTCATGATATAAATGCCCCAGATCCCTTCCCGTGCGCTGCGGAACACGATGTGACGGCCATCTGGCGTCCAGGCTGGCAGCGTATCGGGGCCCTGGGCGTCGGTCAGGCGGCGTACCTGACCTTTATCTGGGTGATCTGGTGGCTGCGCCCCGGGTGCGGGCATCAAGTAGAGGTCCACGTTGCCCTCTGCCTCGCGTTGGAAAGCGATCCACTTCCCGTCTGGCGACCAGCGGGGGAAGGCATCCGTGCCGTCTTCGGTGATGCGGTGCGCGACCGAGTCAAACCGGTCCGAAACCCAGAGACCTTGCTTGCCGTCACGGCCGGAGCGGTAGACGACCTGGTTGCTGTCCGGCGACCAATCCGGGTGCTCACCCGGGATTTGGATCGCCGATTGCGCCTCAAAATCCGTGCCCTCTTCCCCGTAGAAGAAGATGTTGTAGCCGCCGGTCGGATTGGCGTCCCAGGCGATCATGTACCCGTTCGGCGACCAGGCCGTCGCCCGTGCCGTGCCCTCCTTAATGATCTGGGTCAGGTTTAGTTGCCTCAGGTCTTCGGGCCAGTTCGCCACCGAGACGACCAGGACCCCGTTGCTGATGCCCTCGAATTCCACTTCAGCACCATCTTGTTTCTGGCGGTCAACCCCCTCTTCGCCGTAGAAACTGAGCATCTGGCCGTCCGGTGACCACGACGGTCCGGCCGCACGTATTAGAAGCAACTTCTCATGGCTGCCGTCAAGATTGGCAACAAACAGATCGTGCCTGCCCCCGTCCCAGCGGGCAAAGGCAATCTTGGCGTTGGCGAATTGGATACCAGGCTGGCGGGCCGGCGGAGCTACTCCCTGAATGATCAGGCGCTGGCCGACGTAGATGAAGTTGGGATTGGAGATGTTGTTGGCCCGCATGATGGCTTCCTGGCTCACGCCAAAACGCCAGGCAATGCTCATCAAGGTGTCGCCGGGACGCACCGTGTAATACGTGTATTGGGGGGCCTGCTTGGGCGGTGGTGCAGGCTTGGGGCTGGGGGCGTGTTGGGACGGCGGCGCGGACGAAGGTGGCCCAGACTGTGGTGGGGCAGATCGTCCCATAGCCACTCCGCCCTGCGGTATACACAGTCGCTGTCCCTGGTAGATGATGTCGCTGTACAGGTTGTTAGTCTGCATCAGCGCGTTGGTCGTGGTTCCATAACGCCAGGCGATGCCCGACAGCGTATCCCCATACTGCACCGTGTGATAAACGGCACATCCACCGCTGGCAGGGGGCGGGGGCGACCCAGGCGCCGCGCCGCCGGGGATGATGAGTACCTGCCCGACGTAAATGAAATCGGTATCGCGCAGCCCATTGGCCGCCGCCAGCGCCGCTGCTGTGGTACCGTAGCGTAACGCAATGGACGTCAGCGTCTCACCCGGAGCGACTACGTGCTGCCCGCCCTGGCTGAAATCGCTGGACGTGGGGATGGTCAGCCGCTGCCCGACGTAGACGAAGTTAGGATCGGACAGCCCATTAACGACCAGAATGGCTTCTACCGTCACGCCGTAACGGCTGGCGATGATCGATATCGTCTCCCCCCACTGCACCACGTGAACCGTCTCACCCTGCGTCTCCGGCGCGGCCTGCGCCCCAGCCGGGACCAGAAGCATGCTTACGACAATCAGGAATCCAACAATGCGAATAGACGGGGTTGACATCCTGCGCCTCCTTGCATCCTTTACCAGCAGAAACTCTGTCACACACCCCAAGATGTAGTGGTCGTCTATCCAAACACCACAATATCTTGTTACTACATCATACACTATTCGCGTCTATATGTCAAGCATCTTTTTGAACGGGGGGGCTTTCCCGAAGTAGCATTTCGCTGTGAAAACCGTAGGGAGGAGCGAGCATCCCCAAATGCGGAGCGGGTTTTGCAGGCACCGCTCGCATCTGGGGATGCTCGCTCCTCAACTTTGGGAAAACCCTGTTGAAGGGGCGAGTTCGGACTCTGGGGCGAGCTAGGCGAGGTCTAAAAATCCCCGGCTACCAACAGATCCCCGTTGGGGAAACCGCGAGAAATCCCTGAGGGGATTTCTCAGCTTGGGCCGTCGAATTCCATTCGGACGCCTCCATCCGGACGCCTCCCATTCAAACCGCTCAAAGCGGCGGAAGTGGATACGCGATCAGCAATCGTTGCGCCGCCTGGAGCAATGGGTCGGGGTAGATGCCCAGCCCGATGCTGATGGTACCCAGTGCCACCAGGAAGATCATCACCAGCCAGGCCGCGTGCGATGGGTCGGGGCGGTCTGGGCGCGTTGGCGACGCCAGCATCTCGTTCAGCCCACGCAGGTAGCCGATCGCCACGCCCACGCCACCGCCTACCAGCAACCAGACATAACGAGGATCAACCTGTGCCAGGTTTCGGAGGAGTAGCCAGCGGGGGAAAAAGCTGGCCGTCAACGGCAGGCCAGCCAGGGTAAAACCGCCTATTATCAGCGCTGCGGTCGCCAATGGCATACGGTAGGCCACGCCGTGCAGCCCGGCGAAGGCGTCTCGTCCAACCCGGTGCCGAACAGCGGCCGTCGCGGTGCCGGTCAGTCCCAGCGCCAGCGCCCGGATCGCCAGACCGGCGTAGAAGGCCAGCCAGCCGCCGTCCCCGCCAACGGCCAACGCCACCAGCAGGCAGCCCATATCGAACAAGGCAGCATAGCCGAACAGCGGGCGCAGGCCACGCTGAACAGCGGCCAGCAGCCCTCCAATCCCCGCCGAAATCAAACCAGCCGTCAGGAGCGCTTGTCCCGCCTGTTCGTGCCAGGTGAACCACGCCCCTTCGTTTAACACCTGCAACAGGGCGACCAGCGCCAGCAGTGGAAATCCAGCCAGCACCAGCGCAGCCGCCAGGGAGGGTGCTTCGGCGCCGACCGCCGTCAGCCAGCCGTGCAAGGGGACCGCTGCCAGCCATATCGCCATCCCCAGCCCCAGAAAAACGGCGGCCTGACCCAGGTAGATGACGTTCTCGACGTCTTCCCGATACAAGTCCACCCGCCAGGAGGCCAATAGAAAGAAGGGGAGGGCCAGCATCATCATTACCAACAAGCGCCACGCGGCGCGGGTGGAGCCGAATTGCCCTCCCTGGACGATGGGCGCTGCGGCAATGGCGGCCAGTGCCGTGATGATCGCAGAAATGCCTATATGCCGCGACATCCCGGCCGCTGCAAACAGCCCCAGCAGGACCAGGCCTAAGGGATAGAGCGCCCCCCCTTGTGGGAGTCGCCAGGCGATCAAAAAGAGAATGGCTGCCAAAAAAAAGAGCAGCGCCAGGACGTGTTGGGTCAGCGGGTCGAGGAGGAAGACGCGGCCCATTAGTCGAATGGGGTTGGTGGGCGGAAGATTCCAGGCGAGCAGGCCGGTCAAGAACGCCACCAGTGCCGCCAGGAGCGCTCCCGCAAACCAGCGGCGGGTCAGGTAAACCAGCGGCGAGGCCGCAATCGGCAGAATCACCAGCCAGAGAGGGGGCTCGATCACGGACTACCCTCCGACGGACCAACATCTCGGGCCACGATCAGATAAGCAATAGCCAACGTCAGCAGCAGGTTCACCACGGCCAACAGCCACACCATGGCCAGACTGCGCTCAATGGAGGTGTACAGCAGTTCGAACCCGACGATGGCCGTCAGCAATCCCTGCCCTGCTTTCAGCGGATACTCGGTCAGCATCAAGATCAATAACCCATTCAACATCAGCCAGTAACTTGCCAGCCCGACATCGGGCGGGATGACCGGCAGAGGATAGCTTTGGCTGAGTGCCATCGCCAGCAAACCCATAAGCATCACCGCCAGCAGGCGGAAGGCTGGGCCGGCAGGAAACACCTCGCGCTGCGTTGAGCCAGAGGCGGAACCCTGGCCAGCTCCCCAGCCGGCTTGACGTGCGGCCAGATACAGCATGGGACAAATGAGCGCACCGATGAGAACTTTGATCAGGGCTACCTCCGGTAGCACCAGCCTTGACAGGACCAGGCCGGCCAACAGATATTGCCCGAGCAGCGCCAGCAGCGACACGCGCCAGTCTCGCACCAATACGATGATTCCCCCGGTGAGGAACAGGCCCACAATGGCCAGTTCGCGGGTGATAAATCCAAGTTGGTCGATAACCTCATACAACGAAGGCAACGGAAGACCTCTTTGACGCAGCAAAATTGCCAGTTAACGCAGCAGAATCGCCAGGCCCAGGACCAGCGCTAGGAGGATGGCCCAGGCCAGATAATGCTCTCCTTCGATGACAGCCCGGACCCGCAGGATGATGCGCCCCAGCGTGTCCAGCGCATATCCCAGACTTCGGGACAACCAACCCAGGCGCAAGACGCTGGCCAGGCCACGGCGCGAGAAGGGCAGAAAATCCAACAAACGACGGCGTCCATATCCCAAGAAAAGAGCCCACAGCAACGAGCCGACCAGCCCCAAGGGTGCGCTCAACACGCTTGGGCCGGCGAAATTGGCCGGAGTACCCACCACCAGGCGCGGCCCAAGCACCGGGATGAGAAAGGGGATACAGGCCACGGTGGCCCCCAGCAAATGCCAGACACCGCCCTCGTGCGGTAAACCGCTATTTGTCTCTGGCGAGGGGGTTGCCCCTTGCGAAGACGTGGCAGGGACTTGTTCCCCTGTGCGGTCTGCTCCCTCTGCGGGGGCTTGGCTCCCAGCCGGGACTGCATTTTCGGCCTCCTCTGGCGGATTGCCAAGCAGGCGTTCCCAATACCGGTACAGCACCGACAGCGCGGCGCCTTCGGCGACGACGACCAGCGCCAGCACACCCAGCGCGCCGGCCTCCCACGTCGCCTGGTAGAGCGCGCCACGTCTCTCCCAGCCCAAGGTGAAGGGGACTCCGATCAGCGAGGCAGTCGCCAGCAGCGGGGGCAGGAGGGCCCAAAGATACTTAGGGCGGGTCAACTTGGTGCGACCCAGCGGCGATGGCGTCAGCTCCAACGCAACCAGGGCTGCCAGCGTGCTAATCGAGGCCGCCACCACGCTCAGCTCGACTGCCCATGCTGATCGCAGGATCAGTAAGCTCGCCGAAGTCGGCCCGTCGCCCACTACCGCGGCCATCGTCAATATTCCCCCTGCCAAAGCATAGCCGAGATGCGCCAGCGCGCGTTCCTGATTTGACTCCAGCCAGGTCAGCGCACCGTGCAACAGCGTCGTGGCCCCGGCCAGCCAAACCAGCCACGGCGCGGCACCGGCCGAAACCAGGTACAGGCCCACCGCCAGGTTGACCACGGTCCATCCCAGACGCATCGGCCGGGGGGACTCATCCGAGGCTTCCGACTCAACCAGGGGGTAGAGGCCCAGGCGCAGCCAGACGGTCAGGGCGAAAAGCGCCCCCAACTCCAGGGGATGAGCCGTGAGATACTCGGTGCCCTGGGCGAGGCCGATCACCGCCGCGCTGGACAGCACACCCAACAGCAGCCGCCCGACGGCCCGGCGGGGATGTCGCGTGGTTAGTGCGAAGAGGGCCGCCGTCGCATCGAAGAGAAGTAGGGCGAAGGCCAGGGTACGGAAATTGCCGGCCAGCACCACGCCGCAGGCCACGGCCGTAAAGGCGAAGAGCATCGACTGATCCAGCGGCGACAGGCGATCTATCACCCGCCGCTCCGCCAGCGTAATGGCCAGCAGCGACAGCATCAGGATCCATAGATACGGCTCAAATGGAGGAATGCGCAAAGCCAAGGCTGGTTGGTCCAGCCATTCGATCATCCCCTCCTGGCTCGCGCCAGCGGGCCAGGGAAAGCGCACCAACTGTAAGTCGGCGGGATAACCGCTCCCGACGAAGAACAGGCTGAGCAGAGCCAGCGCGCTGATGACAATCGCCAGTCCGTGTCGCCTACGTGGCGTCAGGGCCGGACCAACGATCAAGATCAGGGCAGCGCCCAGCAGCAGCACATAGGACGGCGCCAACGGGGTGACTCGGTAGATAGACATCAAGGCATTCTCAAGGGGTTAAATAAAAGCATACACTAATTCCGGTATCGTAGGAGCACGGCCTCACCTGCACTTGCAGTGCAAGTGCAAGTGTGTGCCTGCCCCGGCCGGGCAAGTCACGAGGGGCATCCCTACAATGCCGGACAAGTTCTGTGGTTTCATTTGGGTGTGTTCAAAATGAGTTGGTAGGGGCACCCCTATGTGGGTGCCCAGGGCGGGCACAAGACCCGCCCCTACAACCCATTTTGAATACACCCGTTTCATTTAGTGTAGGAAAGGCACCCGCGCTTCCGCAGGTACAGGCCCTACCCGTTGGCGGGTGGGCACGTAATTGTACGTCAGGAGGCCGCCAGTCGCAAGCTGGCAGGTGAGCACTGCCCCTTGCCCCTGAAGGCTTTTGTCTTCGCGAATCGAGTTGGTCTTCTTCGAGTTTGTACCTATAATTACAGTCAGCTCAGAGAGAATCCACGTATTTGAGGGCTTCTGTCTAACGTGTACACAAGAGTGGAATAGTGGAGTAGGAGGGAACTATGGACTACCGTTATCTTGGCAAGACTGGCCTTAAGGTGAGCGAGCAACCATTGCCCGTTTATCCCCACGGAATGATCGCTCAATTTCAAAGAGGATAACCTCATCATGCCCAAGATCACCTTCATCGGCGCTGGCAGCACAGTCTTCGCCAGGAACTTGATGGGAGACATCCTGAGTCTTCCCGAACTGGCTGACTGCACGTTGAGTCTGCACGATATTGACGCGGAACGCCTGCGCACCTCGGAGATTGTGGCCCACAAAGTGGCTCAAGCTCTGGATGTCCATCCCACCATTGAAGCCACCACCGACCGCCGGGCGGCGCTGGGCGGCTCGGACTACGCCATCGGCATGTTTCAGGTGGGTGGTTATGAGCCCGGCACGGTCGTTGACTTCGAAGTTCCCAAGAAATACGGCTTACGCCAGACCATTGCCGACACGTTGGGCATCGGCGGGATTATGCGCGCCCTGCGCACGATACCCGTGATCTTGGAGATGTGTCGGGATATGGAAGAACTGTGCCCTGACGTCACTCTCCTGAACTACGTCAACCCCATGGCCATGCTATGTTGGGCCATCAGCCGGACCAGCAAAATCAAAACGATTGGTCTGTGTCATAGCGTCTTTCACACCGCGCGAGAACTGGCGCGTGACATCGACGTGCCGGTCGAAGAGATCAATTACCTGTGCGCCGGCATCAACCACATGGCCTTCTATCTCAAATTCGAGCGAGATGGTCGGGATCTTTATCCCCTGATTCGCCAGGTTGTCGATGAGGGCCGGGTGCCGGATTGGAATCGGGTGCGCTACGAGGTGTTCAACCGGCTCGGGTATTTTGTGACTGAGTCCAGCGAGCACTTCAGCGAATACGTGCCTTGGTTCATCAAGCGCGACCGTCCCGATCTGATCGAACGTTTCAACATCCCCCTGGATGAGTACATCCGCCGTTGCGAATTACAGATCGAGACCTGGGGGCTTATGAAAGACAAGCTGGAGAAGGACATCACCCCTTCTGATGAAGCTGTGCGCCAGGTGCTGGAGGAGGCCGATGTCGCGCCGGCCGTTGTCGAGGGAGTTCTCCGCCGGATGAAAACGATAGACGAAGTCGAGCCCAGCGGCGAATACGGCTCAATGATTATCCACAGCTTGGAGGCGGGCACGCCCCGCGTTATCTACGGCAACCTACCTAACCAGGGCCTGATCGACAATCTACCCCGGAACTGCATCGTCGAGGTTCCCTGCCTGGTCGATAGGAATGGTATCCAGCCCACTCGGGTCGGTCCCCTGCCGCCCCACCTGGCAGCTTTGATGCAAACCAACGTCAATGTACAGGCCCTGACAGTTGAAGCGGCCCTGACCGGCAAGCGGGAGCACATCTACCACGCCGCCATGCTCGACCCCCACACCGCCGCCGAGCTGGACCTGGATCAGATCTGGAATCTGGTGGACGACCTGATTGAGGCGCACGCAGATTGGTTGCCGGAATACCGTTAAGTGCGGCTCTGGTTTTCACAGATCGTTGTTCGACACTGCCTATTCATAGCTGGTCATAGGCTGCGTCTTTCTCGTTATCCCACAGCTCTGCCAGTACCGGATCAACCTGACCATTCAATATCAAGAGACTCTTTTGCTCAGTCAGCTTCGCCCAGTCTTCTGCGAGCTGCCGCTTGATGGCCTCCAGCAGATATTGACGCATAGAGATATCTCGTCGGGCCGCTAATAAGCGAAGGCGGCGCTTCATTTCCACAGGAAGGTCAATGGTTAGCCGAGTACGTTTACCAGTCGCAGACACGGTATTTCAGCTCCAGGACGATTTAATCACAATTATGCCGTGGTGACAAGCGGACGAACGATCTGTTAGCAACTGGGTGCAGCAACGAAACACGAAAGACACGAAAAGCGTGAAAGGCACGAAAGGAACAAGCAAAATCGCTGGCCGGATGATTTTTCATAGTTTTCGCCAGTTTCGTAGCTTTCGTGTTTCGACTGTGTTACCCCGCCTTCAGACCAAAATATCTTGATTGTTCAAAGGAGAAAGTATGAAAAGCTTCAACCCAACCGACCATCCCCACCGCCGCCAAAACCCGCTCACCGGTGAGTGGGTGCTGGTCTCGCCCCATCGCACTCTACGTCCCTGGCAGGGACAGGTGGAGCGACCGCCCCAGGAGACGCGCCCACCATACGACCCCAACTGCTATCTGTGCCCCGGCAACGAGCGGGCTGGCCGGAACCGTAATCCCGAATACGAGTCCACCTTCGTCTTCAACAACGACTTCTCCGCGCTGTTGCCTGACACGCCAACGGCGCCGCCCATCGACCATCCGTTGCTGCGCCTGGAAAGCGAGCGTGGCACCTGTCGCGTCATCTGTTTTTCGCCTCGCCACGACCTGACACTGCCGGAGATGGCGTTACCCGATATCCGCCAGGTGGTCGACGTCTGGGCGGAGCAGATAACCGACCTGGGCGGGCGCTACCGCTGGGTGCAGGTCTTTGAGAACAAAGGGGAGATCATGGGCTGCTCCAACCCCCACCCCCATGGCCAGGTCTGGGCGGGAAACGCTTTGCCCAACGAACCGGCCAAAGAGGAGCACCGGCAGCGTGCCTATTTCGAGGAACACGGTTCACCCCTGTTGCTTGACTACGCGGACCTGGAGAAGGCCCAGGGAGAACGGTTGGTGGTCGAGAACGGTGACTGGCTGGCCGTCGTGCCCTATTGGGCCGTGTGGCCCTTCGAAGTGCTTTTGCTGCCCCGCCGCCACGTGCTCCGCTTGCCCGACCTGACCGACGCCGAAAGAAACTCCCTGGCCGACATCCTCAAGCGCTTGCTCACCAAATACGACAATCTCTTTGAGACCTCGTTTCCCTACTCGATGGGCTGGCACGGCGCGCCCACCGGCCCTTCGACGAACTCAGGACGAGATGCCCCACACTGGCATCTCCATGCCCATTTTTACCCACCTCTGTTGCGTTCCGCCACCATCAAGAAATTCATGGTCGGCTACGAGATGCTGGCTGAGCCCCAGCGCGACCTGACCGCCGAGCAGGCTGCCGAGCGGCTGCGCGGGCTATCAGAGATTCATTACAAAACGTCGTAGGTGTCCATTCAATAGGCCGAGGGCGGCTCTTATGACCTGTCCGCTTGTCCGGTTGCAGGCCACTTTTGGCAGCTTGATCCCCGCCATCTCCGCTGAGTTGTGCTGGATGAGCCGTGACAGGCGGTTGCGTACGTAGTACACTGCCAGCCAGCGTTCAACGTGGGGGCGGAATTCTTGGTCGGTCATAGTTCACCTCTGGGT